>CAZWSD010000201.1:0-6420 GCA_964636535.1 uncultured Acidobacterium sp.
TCCTATACGGTGGCCCGGCGAACCAGCGAATTCGGCATACGCATGGCCCTGGGAGCCAGCCGGATCCACGTCCTTCGGGTCGTCGTCGCGTCAGCAGGGATCAGCGTTGGCAGCGGGTTGATCGCCGGGGTGGCACTTGCCCTGCTGTTGAACAATCTGGCGGCGAAATGGATGGACACGAGCCTGGGAGGTTCGACCCTTCTTACCGTCGCCGTCCCCGTACTCAGCGCGGTGGCCCTGGCCGCCTGTCTGATTCCCGCCCGAAGAGCGTTGCAGATCGACCCCATGACCGCACTTCGGCGTGAATAGCCGTGGAGCCGGAACCGTCCTGGCGGGAGAGTCTTCAGCGTCATTTCCACAGCCGGCTCCGCGAAAACCCAGCGACCTGCGCGCCGCCTGGCGCATCTTGTTTACAACGATCAGCAGGGAAGGGAAACGCACTTCATGCACAAAGCGAAAGCCTGGTCCGCAGCCAGCCCCACCTCCGGGCTTGCTCCCACCACCATCGATCGGCGCGAACCGACCGAAACGGATGTCCAGATCGAGATCCTCTTCTGCGGCATCTGCCACTCCGATCTCCACCAGTCCCGCAATGAGTGGAGCGGTCTCATGCCCACCGTTTACCCTTGCGTTCCCGGCCATGAGATTGTCGGCCGTGTGACAAAGGTCGGCTCCGCCGTTTCAAAATTCAAGTCAGGCGACCTCGCCGCGGTCGTCTGCATGGTGGACTCAGACGGCACATGCCCCGAGTGCAAAGCGGGCTTCGAACAGTTCTGTCCCAACATGACTCTCACCTATAACTTCCCCGACAAGAACAGCGGCGGCGTCACATACGGCGGATACTCCGACAGCATTGTCGTCAACGAGCATTTCGTGCTCCGCGTTCCGGCTAATCTGGACCTTGCTGGAACCGCGCCTCTGCTGTGCGCCGGAATCACCACATACTCGCCCATGCGTCACTGGAACGTGACGAAAGGCAAAAAAGTCGGCGTAGTCGGTCTCGGCGGACTCGGACACATGGGCGTCAAGTTCGCTCACGCTCTCGGAGCGCATGTTGTGGTGTTCACCACTTCCCCCGGCAAGAAAGACGACGCCCTCCGCCTTGGAGCGGATGAGGTCGTCATCTCCCGCAATGCGGATGAGATGGCGAAGCACGCGGGCAGTTTCGACTTCATACTCGACGCTGTCGCCGCCGAACATGACATCAACGCCTACATCAACATGCTCCGCCGCGACGGCAACATCACCATGGTGGGCGCGCCGGAGAAGCCGCTGCCGGTGGCGGTGCTTGGCTTGATCTTCGGACGGCGCAGCTTTTCGGGATCGCTGATCGGCGGCATTGCCGAGACCCAGGAGATGCTGGATTTCTGCGGAAAGCACAACCTCACCGCGGATGTGGAAGTGATTCCGATCCAGAAGATCAACGAGGCGTATGAGCGGATGCTGAAGTCGGATGTGAAATACCGGTTCTCGATCGACATGGCGTCGCTGAAGGCGGAATAAGAGGCGATGAACAAGCACTTTCGTGTTCCGGGGCGAATGGCGCAGAAGCTGGAAGAAGAGGGAGTCCGGGTGCCTGCGGTGTTGCGCAGGGCCGGACTTCCGCCGGACCTGTTTGCGCAGACGCGGGTGCTGGTGACGACGGAGCAGTTGTTTGCGTTGTGGCGCGCGATCGGCGAAGTGAGCACAGACCCGGCGGTGGGCTTGCGCCTGGGGACCGAAGCGCGTATGGAGCGGTTTACTCCCATGGCGATCGCGGCGCTGGCGACGGAGAATTTTGGCGCGGCGGTGACGCACATGGCGCGCTACAAGCGGCTGACGTGCCCGGAAGAGATTCTGCAGGAGCGTGAAGAGGGCGAGTGGAGTTTGCGGTTTCGGTGGCTGCTGGCCGTAGACGAGGAGCCGCAGGTTCTGACCGAGTCTTGTTACGCGTGGATGATGACGATTGCGCGGCACGGGAGCGGCAAGCGAGTGACGCCGCTGCGTGTGGAATTTATGCAGCCGCGCGCGCACGTAAAGGTGATTGAGCGGCACTTCGAGTGTCCGGTGATTTCGAACTCGTCGCGGAATGCGATTGTGTTCAGCGCGGAGGATGCGGAGTGCGCGTTCGTGACACGCAACGCGGATTTGCTGGAGATGCTGGCCCCGCAGTTTGAGCAGGAGCTGAAGCAGTCGAGCGCGCAGGACAGTTTTACGGAGCTGGTGCGGAATGCGATCCGTGAAAAGCTGACCGGGCGCCGGCCGGGGATGGAGGACATTGCGCGGCATCTGCATATGAGCGCGCGCACGCTGCAGCGGAGACTGCATGAGGCGGGGTCGAGCTTTCAGCGGTTGCTGGATGAGGCGCGGCATGAGATGGCGCGGTATTACCTGGGCAACTCCGTGCTGGAATTGAACGAGGCGGCATATCTGCTTGGCTATGAAGACACCAACTCATTTGTGCGGGCATTCCGTATGTGGGAAGGTGTTCCACCGGGACTGTGGCGCGAGACGCGCCGGACGGCCGCGGTTCAGTAAGGGCGGGACAGGTTTATTTTCGGTTACGGCCGGTGCACTGCTGGGTGCCAGAATCTTGCAGGTTCCACAGGAGGGACAGGAATGCAACAGCGCACATTAGGGAAGGGCCATTTGAAGGTATCGGCGATTGGGCTTGGGTGCATGGGGATGAGCTTTTCGTATGGCGCACCGAAGGACGAGAACGAGATGGTGGCGCTGATGCACAAGGCCGTGGATATGGGCGTGACGTTTTTCGACACGGCGGAGGTGTATGGGCCGTTTACGAATGAGCGGCTGGTGGGCAAGGCGTTGTCGCCGCTGCGCGAAAAGGTGGTGATTGCGACGAAGTTCGGCTTCGACATGAAGGAAGACGGCAGCCCGGGATGGGCGGGGCTGAACAGCCGTCCGGAAAAGATCAAGAAAGTGGCGGATGAGTCACTGAAGAGGTTACAAATTGATTCGATTGACTTGTTTTACCAGCATCGCGTGGACCCGAATGTGCCGATTGAAGATGTGGCGGGCGCGGTGAAGGATCTGATCGCGGCGGGGAAGGTGAAGCATTTTGGCTTGTCGGAGCCGGGGGTGGGCACGATTCGGCGGGCGCATGCGGTGCAGCCTGTGACGGCGGTGCAGAATGAGTATTCGCTGTGGTTTCGGCGGCCGGAAAGGCAAGTGATTCCGGTGCTGGAAGAGCTGGGCATCGGGCTGGTGCCATATAGTCCGCTGGGCAAGGGATTTTTGACCGGCAAGATGGATGACAAGACGGAGCTGGCGTCAAATGATTTTCGTAGCCGGCTGCCGCGGTTTACGCCGGAGGCGCGTCGGGCGAACCAGGCAGTGGTGGATTTGCTGGCGCGGATTGCGCAGCAGAAGAATGCGACGCCGGCGCAGATTGCGCTGGCGTGGCTGCTCGGGCAAAAGCCCTGGATTGTGCCGATTCCGGGAACGACGAAGCCGCACCGGCTGGAAGAGAATGTGGGAGCGTCAGCGGTGGAGTTATCGGCAGAAGACTTGCGGGAGATTGAGGAGGCGGCGGCGCAGATTGCTATCGAGGGCGAGCGGTATCCGGAAGAGATTGAAAAGATGACCGGCATCTAACAAGACATTTGGAATTCGGTGTTCGCGATAATTGTGCGCCGGTGATTTTGAGGAAGGGCTTTATGGAGATCAAACGGAATGGGACGCAGGCTTCGGGCAAAGGGCCTGGGGATTGGTTTACGGGAATGGTGAGGATCGATCCGCTGCACACGGCTGTGGAGCCGGCGCGGGTGGCGATGGCATCTGTGACGTTTGAGCCGGGCGCGCGGACGGCTTGGCATACGCATCCGCTGGGGCAGACGCTGATTGTGACGGCAGGGTGCGGGCGCGCGCAGCGCGCGGGCGGCGCGGTGGAAGAGATCAAGCCGGGGGATGTGGTGTGGATTGCTCCGGGCGAGAAGCACTGGCATGGTGCGGGGCCGGCGACGGCGATGACGCACATTGCAATCCAGGAACGGCTGGATGGCAAGGCTGTGGACTGGCTGGAGCAGGTGAGCGACGCAGAGTACGCGAAGGCGTAGATGAAGTTGCCACGGGGCCTACTGCGAGCAGTTGGTGAGTGTGTACCAGGGCGCGCGGAGATAGCCGGGGTGGAGGCCGATGCAGACGGTGTCTCCTACATTGGTGGAGTGGTAGATGTGGTAGGAGACCTCGACGCTGTTGCCGTTGGTCATGGGGCCCCACGGGGCGAGGCTGAGGTAGTAGCTGGTGCTGCGGCCGTGTGTCTCATACCTGCGCATCACCTGGGCCTGGTAGGGCTGGGCGATGGAGCGATCGGGGACGGTGTCGGCGGTGTGAACGAAGCCGATGCTGTAGAGGCCTGCAAAGAGCAGCAGGGCAATGAGTGAGCCGATGCGGGAGGGGCTGTTGAGCGCCGGGCGGAGGAGTGCTGCAGCGAGGCATAAGAAGACGATGGCGCCCGAGGTGAGGAGTTTGTGGAAGTCGGCGATGTGGGCCGAGTCTCCGGCGCTGAGGGCGAACAGCAGGCCAAAGGCGGAGATGCTGATGGGGAAGATGAGTTCGGCGCGGGGATCGGCCTTTTGCTTGAAGACCGCATAGAGCAAAGGGGAGCGATAGAGCAGGAAGATAGCGACGACCGGCAACAGCCAGAGCACCACGATAGAGACGAGAAAGAACGGCCGCGTCTGCAGGAATGCGAGGACTGCGGCAGCCACGCCCAGCACGCAGAGGAAGAGCATGAGGGTTTTGGCGTTGCCGAGGGCGACGGAGGGGTCGGCCTGACCGGAGGCGGCAATCTGTTGCTGGCTGATCTCGCTCTTGATGTGCTCGGCATCGAGTGTATCGAGGTTGGTGAGAGTCTGGAACCACTCCTGGACGCCGCTTTGCTTGGTGATATTGCCGGGGATGCTGAATGTGCCGCGATTGTCGTTGAGATAGCAGCGGGTCAGGTAGCCGTAGCGAGTGCGGATGGAACGGAAGCCCTCGATCTGATCGCGGGTGGCGGTATAGGTGCGAAAGACGGAGCGGAAGTCAATGCTGTTGCCGTCGAGGACGAGTCGGGTGCGGAGGGCGTAGGTCGCCATGTAGATGGCCGGCAGCAGGAAGATGAGAATGAAAAAGGACGGAAAGCCCGGCTGGGCGTGAGGTGAGCCAAAGCGGAAGGAAACCGCGCCGAGGCCGAGAAGGAAGGCGGCAAAGAGCAGGTTCATGCGCCGGATGACGGTAGTGAGCTGGTAAGTCTGCGGCTGGGTAGCGGTGTAACCGGATTCGTCCATGCGGTATCTCCCCGGCGGAAGTTATACCATGCGGAATGGGTGTCGAATAGTAACTTTTGGGGGGAACTCGGATGAGGGTGCGGATTGGGTCCGGATGTGATCGCCCTGGGATCGCCCAAGAAGGGAGATGGCTTCCTTCTTGCGGGAGGCTGTCGCGTTATATGTAACCGTGTTAGTTGTGTATTGTGAATTACGCGGTGGCGCCGAGTCCGATGAGGTTGGCGGCGAGGATGATGATGAGCATGCCGACCCAGAGCCAGCGGACGGGGCGCTTTCCGGCGCCGCGCCACTCGCCCAGGGAAAGGCCGACGATGCCGCCGAAGAGGACGTAGAGGCTCATGTGAAGCATCCAGTTGATAAAGAAGAGGCGTGAGGGTACGTTGGCCTCGCCCCATGCGTAGAAGAAGAACTGGAAGTACCACATGATGCCGCCGGAGGCGGCGAGGACGGCGTTGATGAGCAGGATGCGGCGTGGCTGGGCGAGGTCGCGGGCAAGGGAGATGTTTTTGACGAAGCCGAGACGGGAGAAGCAGTAGGCGAAGTTCACGAGCGCGCCTCCGCCCATGATGATGACGTAAGCGGGCAGCGCCGCGTAGAGGTGATTGACGCCGAGATGCTGCGCGGCGGCGGCCATGGGGCGCGCGGCGTCGATGGCGAAGGACATTCCGGAGGAGAAGATGCCGCAGAGGACGGCGAGAAGGAGTCCCTTGCGGAGGTTGAATTCTTCAGTTGCGACTCCCTGGGCGCGCTCCTTCTGGTGGCCCGCGTAGGTGACGATCGCAATGCCGATGAGGGCGGTGAAGATTCCGGCCATGGTCCAGGCTCCGCTGCTGGTGGCCAGGATGGCGAGCAGACGGCCATGGACGATGGGCGGAACGAGGGTGCCGACAATGAGGGTGATGCCGATGGCGACTCCGATGCCGAGCGACATACCGAGGTAGCGCATGGTGAGGCCGTAGTTGACGTTTCCAATGCCCCACATGCAGCCGAAGAGGAAGACGGGAATGAGGACGGAGGCCGGGATGCTGGAGTAGAAGGCTCCGAAGCGCGGCAGCAGCATGAGGCTGACGCCGATGGGGAGGATGATCCAGGAAAAGATGCCGGCGACGGCCCAGGTGGTTTCCCAGGACCACTTTTTGACTTTCTCAAT
>CAZWSD010000202.1:0-6398 GCA_964636535.1 uncultured Acidobacterium sp.
GGGCCGCATACATCCGCCCCATGGGCGCCGGCGCCGTCGCCGCCGCGGGACTCCTCACCCTCGTCAAAACCGCTCCCACCATCGTCAGCGCCCTCAAATCCGGCTTTGCAGACCTCCGCAAGTCCGCCGCCAAATCCAAAGCCGACTCCCAAAATACCCTCCGCACCCAGCGCGACTTCCCCATGAGCGCCGTCCTCCTCGGCAGCATCGCCGTCGTCATGCTCATTTTCTTCTTCCTCACCTTCAAGCCCGTCCCAGGCGCACAGACAAGCCTCTTGGCCAACATCGCCGCCTCCATCCTCATCGTCATCTTTGGATTCCTCTTCGTCACCGTCTCCTCCCGCATCGTGGGCCTCATCGGCAGCTCCGCCAATCCCATCAGCGGCATGACCATCGCCACGCTCATGGCCACCTCCGCCATCTTTCTCGTCAAGGGATGGACCGCCCCCGCCTTCGGAGCCCTCGCCATCACCATCGGCGGCGTCGTCTGCATCGCCTCGGCCAACGCCGGCGATACCTCGCAGGACCTCAAAACCGGCTTCCTCATCGGCGCAACCCCCTGGAAGCAGCAGCTCGCGCTCATGATCGGCGTCTGCGTCTCCACCGTCGCCATCGGAGCCACCCTGAATGCCATGAATCGCGCCTTCGAAGAGTTCCACCCCATGGCCATGCCCTGGAACATCACCGCCCCGCATCAGGGCGTCCACGTCCAGGGCCCCTTCGATCGCAAAGAAATTCAGATCACCCGCTCCAACCACACCACCTACCTCGCCCCCTCCAGCCAGTACATCGTCCTCAACGCCCTCGGCTCCCACACGCTCCCCGACGGCAAATACCTCTACGACCCCAAGGACGGAAAAATCGAAGTCCAATGGGTCGAGGGCATCGGCAGCGCCCGCGCCGCCGCTCCCCAGGCCCGCCTCATGGCCACTGTCATCAACGGCATCCTCACCCGACAGCTCCCCTGGGGACTCGTCCTCATCGGCGTCTTCCTCGTCTTCGCCGTCGAACTACTCGGCATCTCCTCGCTCTCCTTCGCCGTCGGAGCCTACCTCTCCATCGCCACCACCCTCACCATCTTCGTCGGCGGCCTCATTCGATGGTTCATTGACCGAGCCGCCGCCAAATCCGGCCAGGAAGAAGAACTCAAGGCAGAAATCAGCCCCGGCTCCCTCTACGCCAGCGGACTCATTGCCGCCGGCGGCATCATGGGACTCATGGGCGTTGCCCTCAAGCTTTACGAAAGCTTCACCCACAAGGAAAACATCATCACCATGCCCCACACCTTCCTCTACAACGACTGGGTCTCGGTCGGCATGTTTTGCCTCCTCGCCTTCTCCCTCTATTACTTCGCCCGCAAACCCCTCAAAAAAGCCGGCCCGGAAAAATAACCCCCCCAAAAAACCGCGGGAACAAAAAGAGCGTGCGCCCATCAGGCACACGCTCTTCGCAAAAACACCAATCTCCCGGCCTCAGCCGGAATCCCGCTTACTCGGCGGCAGCCTCCTGGGCCGCGCCTTCCCCAACCGCGTCCCCTTCACCCTTCACCGTCACCTTCACGTGCGCCGTCACTTCCCGGTGCAGCTTCACCGGAACATGGAACTCGCCCGTCTGCTTCAGCGGCTCGTCCAGGTGAATCTTGCGGCGATCGATCTGGAACCCCTTCTCGTCCAGCTGCCGCGCGATGTCCGCCGAGGTCACCGAACCGAACAACTGTTCGTGGTCGCCCACCTTGCGCTCGAAGACCAGCGAAACCGCATCCAGTTGCGTCACCAGTTGCGCCGCCTCTTCCTTTTCCTTCGCCGAGCGCCGAACAGCCGACGCCTTCATCTGTTCGATCACAGCCTTGTTGGCTGCCGTCGCCTCCAGCGCAAGCTTCTTCGGCAGCAGGTAGTTCCGCCCGTACCCATCGGCAACCTTCACAATGTCGCCACGATGACCGAGCGTTTCAATATCTTCCTTCAGAATCACTTCCATCTCATCTCTCCCGTCTTCACGCGCCGGCGCGGCGCTCTGCCGCTATCCTCCTGCGCTTCGTCGCTTTACTCGCTAGTAGCGCGCTGCAAAGGGCAGCAGGGCAATATTGCGCGCCTGCTTGATCGCCCGCGTCAGCCGCCGCTGGTGCGTCGTGCACACGCCCGTCAACCGCCGGGGCACAATCTTGCCGCGCTCGGCCACAAACTGCTGCAGCAACCGCACGTCCCGGTACGAAATCGCATCAATCTTGTCCGTACAGAACTTGCACACCTTCTTGCGGCGGAAAAACTTCCGATTTCCCCCGCCCGGCCGCGATCCCCCGGCCGACCGGCCTGAACCATGGCCGGAACCCGCTGCGCCATTCTCATGCGTACGTTGCGTCGTCTCTTCACTCATCTCTGGTATCCTTTTCCGCTGCCTCCAGGCAGCAGCTCAAAAAAACTCTTCCAATCAAAACATCTGGCCCCTGCATCAATTCCAGGTCAGGCCTTGGCGCCTTCGGTCTCGCTTTCCGCTTCTGGCTCGACCTCCGCCGCGGATTCAACGGCTTCCTCTGCCTCCTGCGCCGGCCCCGCCTGCTCGCTCCGCTTCTGCCGCGTCGCCCGGATCGCCTTCAGCTTCTCGATCCGCTTGTTCTCTTCATCCATGCGCACCGTAATGAACTTGATCACTGGCTCGCTCACCCGCAACCGCCGCTCCAGCTCCGCCACCAGCGGACCATCCGCGTCAATCGTCAGAAGCACATAGTTGCCTTCGTTGAACTTCCGCACCGGATACGCCAGCTTACGGCGTCCCATCTTCTCCGTTGAACGCACCGTCCCGCCGCCGTTCTCCACGGTGTGCTCCAGACCGCCAATCAGCTTGTCCAGATCTTCGTCCGCAATATCCGGACGAACAATAAACATCACTTCGTAATAACGTCCCATCTATTTCTCTTTTCCTCGGAAAACCGGCAGCCGTTCGCCGTCTGTCTCCCGCAATTTTCACTTACTCCGCCAGGCCGTTCGGCCCCCTGCGGTTGAACTCGTTCATGGCCGCGCCAACTCCCCGCGCCACCACAGTTTCCACTGCCTTCAACGTCCGTTCCAGCGCATCGCCCAACAATTCCAAATCCGCTTTGCGCAGCGGCGTCAGCAGATAATCCTTGCCCCGGCGAAAGGCGTCTTCCCCTCCCACCGGTCCTACTCCGATTCGGATGCGCGCCCAGTCCCCCGTTCCCAGGGAACCTGTAATCGATCGCGCTCCGTTATGTCCCGCCGGGTTGCCGCGCTCCTTCACGCGAACCGTACCCAGCGGCAAATCCAGATCGTCGTACATCACCAGCAGATCCTTCTGCGGATCAGCGCCAAACTCCTTCACCAGCGCCGACAATGCCAGCCCGCTCAGGTTCATGTACGTCTCCGGCTTGGCCAGAATCACTTCTCGCCCCGCAATCTCCGCCTTCCCGGTCAGCGACCGGCAGCGCCGGTTTCCCACCGTCGCTCCGTACTCATCCGCCAGCGCATCGATCGCAAGAAAACCGGCGTTGTGCGGCGTGAACTGATACTCGATCCCGGGATTCCCAAGCCCGACCACCAGAAACACGCCCGCCACTTACTTCTTGGCCTCGCCTGCTGCCTCAACCTTACCTTTCTTCACCACTTCCGGCTCGGCTGGCGCTCCCGCCACGGCCAGCGCATCCGCCGCCGGCGCCGCAACTTCTTCCTTGATGGTCACCACGTGCGCCACCGTGTTGCTCGCATCCGTAATGAACTTCAAGGTCCCGCCATGAGGCAGATCCCCAACACGCAACACCGTCCCGAACACCAGTTCCGAAACGTCCACATCTATATGCGTTGGAATATCTCCAGGCAAGCACTCCACTTCTACCTCGCGCAGCACCTGGTCCAGAATGCCACCCTGAACCTTCACGCCGGCCGCCGTCCCCACCAGCACAATCGGAACTGAAACCCGGATCGGCTTGTCCATCGCAATCCGCTTCAAATCAATGTGGATCAGGTTGCCCTTGATCGGCTCGTACTGCCAATCCACAATCATTACCTTGCTCTTCGCATCGGCGCCGGACACTTCCAGATCAAAAATCGTGTTATGGCCCCCTTCCGAGTGCAGAATCCGGGTGATCTGCTTCGGATCCACCTCAAGCGCCTGCGGCGGCTGCGCCGCCCCATACACCACGGCCGGAATCCGCCCCTTCACCCGCACCCTCCGCGCGGCATTCTTGTTGAACTTGCCCTCGCGTGCCGTCGCCTGTACCACTTCCTGACTGATCATCTTCTTTTCCTTTCGGGCACGGTCTCGACCGCTCCCTTTTTTTGAGTTCCCAAGTCTTCAGTTGTCAGTCCCCAGTAAGTTCTGACTGACAACTGAAGACTGACAACTAGTTAAACAGCGAGCTCACGCTCGTCTCCATGTGAATGTTCTCGATCGTCGCGGCCAGCAATCCCGCAATCGATCGAACCTTGATCTTCTCCACCTTCTGCGCCGCCTCCGCCAGCGGAATCGAATCCGTCACCACCAGCTCTTCCAGCCGCGAACTCGCAATCCGCTCGATCGCCGGCCCTGAAAGCACCGCGTGCGACGCGCATGCATATACCTTGGTCGCGCCCTCGGCCAGCAGCGCGTCTACCGTCTTCACCAGGGTCCCCGCCGTGTCCACAATATCGTCCACGATCAGGCAGGTCTGCCCCCTCACATCGCCAATCACGTGCATCACTTCCGTTACGTTCACATCCGTGCGCCGCTTGTCCACAATCGCCAGCGGAGCGCCCACCTTCTGCGCAAAATGCCGCGCCCGCTCGACACCGCCCGCATCCGGCGACACAACCGTAAGATTCTCCAGCCCCAGGTCCCTGAAGTAGCTCACCATCACCGGGCTCGCAAACATATGGTCCACCGGAATGTTGAAGAACCCCTGGATCTGCGCCGCGTGCAAGTCCATGAACAACGCCCGGTTCGCCCCCGCCGTCGTGATCAGGTCCGCCACCAGCTTCGACGAAATCGGCACCCGCGGCCGATCCTTCCGGTCCTGCCGCGCATAACCGTAGTACGGAACCACCACCGTGATCCGTCCCGCCGATGCCCGCTTCAGCGCGTCGATCATGATCAACAACTCCACCAGATGCTGGTCCACCGGATAGCACGTCGGCTGCACCACAAACACATCCGCGCCCCGAACATTCTCCAGCAGCTGGAAGTAAATCTCCCCGTCCGCAAAGCGCAGCATCTTTGTCTCGCCCAGCGAAACCCCCAGCTGCTCGCAGACCTTCTCCGCCAGCACCCGGTTCGCCGACCCGGCAAATATCTTGAACTGCCGGCCCTCGCTCAAGTGCCGCCCGCGCCGCCGTTCCGCCGCCGTGCTGCCCTTCTGGCTTCCCTTGCCCGTGTTACCGGCGTCGATCTCAGCCGCCACCGTCTCCGTCGTGTCCATCTCCACAAGATCCTCCCAAGCTGGTTTGCTTTGGTGTCCTGAATTTTCCGGCTTCCTGAAACCGGGACCCTCTCCGCACGCCGGGTGCAATGTGACTGCTCTTCCCGACCCTGCCGCTCTACCAAATCTGGCTGGGCGACTAGGATTCGAACCTAGACAAAGTGCTCCAAAGGCACTTGACCTACCATTAGTCGATCGCCCAACTTACAAAAAAACCTGCAAGGCCGAAGACTTCCTCATCCCGACCGCGGCACCCAAGGCGCGGAGCCGGGGAACCTGCAGTTTCTCTACTACCCAGCAACTACCTCCGGCGGGCCCATCCAAGCTCTGCCTGGATAGAATCGAAAACTCCCCCAAAGGCCCAACCTACTTCATCATCTCGGCCCAGTACTGCCTGCGCGTCAGCGTAACCGTCTGCAGCGCGCGAACTCCCATCTCCGTCAACCGCTCCACCGCTGCCTGCGCCGCCATCTCATCCCGGTACAGCCCAAACAGGGCAGACCCCGATCCCGACAGCGCCGCATAAAGTGCCGCCTGCTCCGGTAACGGAGATTCCATAATTACGCGCTTGATCTCACCGAGAGAGGGATGCTGACGAAACACGACTTGCTCGAAGTCGTTTTCAATCCCGGTACGGACAAGCGCAAGAACTGGATTCTCGGCAAGGTCTTCGCCATCAGGCAAGACACCGGAGGAGTATGGCTCACACATGGCCGAGGCCAGAGCGCGACTCAACTCTGATAGTTTATCGGAGGCCTGCAAGCGGGTCAATTCGCGATGGATCCCCAGCCCCGGAGCCGGCCCCGCCGGCAGCGTATACAAAGCATCCCAGTCCCGGAAAGCCTGCGGCGTCGAAACCCCAACCTCCGGCAGCGCCAGCACACAATGCGTCGCAGGCAAATCCGGCAGCGGATAAACCTCCTCGCCATGCCCCACGCCCAGCACCGTGCCGCCAATCAGAAACAGTGGCACATCAGAGCCTACCTCGGAGGCC
>CAZWSD010000203.1:0-6390 GCA_964636535.1 uncultured Acidobacterium sp.
AGAGGTCGATGTCGGCATGGCGGCCATTCCCGCGCGCCAGGGCGCGACCACATTTCGGAAAAGCATTAGCGCGCGGGCCACTGCCTGGTCCATGTTGAGGTAGCGGTATTCCCCCAACCGCCCCGCAAACAGCACCCGACCAGCCAGCTTCGCCGCCTCGACGGCGTATTTGCGGTAAAGCGCCTGGCTCTCCTCTCGCGGAACCGGATAATACGGCTCATTGACGCCCGCTCGGAAATCCTCCGGGTATTCCTCGGCCATGGTGGTGCCGTCGCATGCCTGCCCGGTGATCAGCTTGAACTCCGTGATGCGGGTGTAGGCGTGGCGGTTGGGATAATTCACCTGCGCCGCCGGTTGCATCGTCCCGCCGCCCCGCTGATATCGCATCTCGAACCGCAGGCTGCGATAAGGCAGGCGACCATGCATCCAATCAAAATATTCATCGATAGGACCGGTGAAGATCACCCGCTGCGGGCGCCCGGCCCAGCCCAAATCCCCAAGCTGCACCCCCAACGAGAGCTGAATCCGCTGATGCCGCAGCATGCGGGAGATCATCGCAGCGTAGCCCCGGCGGGGCATTGCCTGAAACCGATCTTGAAAATAGCGGTCATCTCGGCTCAGACGAACGGGTACACGTCCGGTCACGCTTGGGCTCAACTCCTCCGGGCCAAGCCCCCACTGCTTTTTCGTATATCCGTAGAACACGTTCTCATAGATGAACTCCGCCAAGCGCCGAATCCGAGGGATTGCCACCTCCCGCATCTTTAGGATCGGTACGCTCCCACCTGGACCGTAGGCTTCAGCCAGCAGCCGCTCCAGTTCGCGGGCTTCCGTCGGGGGAAACAGCAAGTGAAGCGAGTTGAAATTGAACGGAAGCGGTACCAGTTGGGCACACACCTCGGCAACCACGCGGTGTTCGTAAGGCCGCCAATCCGTGAACCGGCTTAGGTAGCGGAATACCTTCTCGTCATTGGTGTGAAAAATGTGCGGCCCGTACCTATGCACCATCAAACCGTGGGCATCGTAGTCATCGAATGCGTTACCGCCGACATGTCCCCTTTTATCAATAACCCAAACGTCCTCGCCCAATTCCTCGCCGATTCGCTCGGCCAGGGTAGCGCCGGTGAGCCCTGCTCCCACCACCAACCACTTCGGCGTGAATGCGCCCCTGCTCTTCATCCTCGCCATGAAAAGCCGCGCGCCGCTGTCCGCGGCATCTCCCCCCGTAGCGTGGCGCCATCCGACTGCGGCCTTTCCACCGCCGTCGGCCGCACGATGAGGCCGATGCCCATGATGCGATCGGACTCCGAATGATCGAGGTACTCGAATACCCGGTCGGCAGGAGACACTGCCGCCTTGACTTCCACCCAGAACCTCGGAACCCCACCTTCGTTGGGAATATATTCAGCCACAAACCTGTCATTAACGTCGTGGAACATGCAAATATCCGCGTGGCGGCCGAGATTATCGTAATCCGCCGCGCAGCCGCGATAGCTGTGATCGCCGTCAATGAATACCAAATTGAACCGCTGGCCGCGGAAATCCTCCGATGTGCCTTGGTGCACCCGCATGGGAATCAGTAGATTCCGGAAAAACGCGCGGCAGTCGCCGACGTCCACTGTGGTGGCTGCCAGCCAGGGGTTGAAGCGGCGCAGATAGGCGCTCACAAAAGTAACGGTCCAACCCAACCACGTCCCGATTTCGATGAAGCTCCCAATCTCATATCTGCTCAGCTCGACGAGGCAGCGAGCCAGCTGGGTGGGAATCTGCCACAGCCCGAACGGTCCAGAAGTCATGAAGCGATTGTCCACACCGTACAGAGCCCTCTCATCGAAGACGACGCCAGCGCGGCAAATCAGCTGCGCGACGTATGCCACATCTCTCAGGTCATCGCTTTTGGAAGTGTTGAGCATGCGCACTACGGCGTTGAGTTTCGCCCAGCCGAGCCGCATCCGCAGTCGGTTTAGCGGCCTCCTCATCCATTCGTGGTCTTCGCACATTCGCCGACGCGCGTCGGTTTTGTCAGCCCGTCGCATGGGGAGATGCTCCGCAGCGTGAGTGGCCGCTTTTCGTAGGTGCCTTAGCGCAAATCCTCGGCGGCCGCCGCAATCGCGAACCGGCCGCGCACACGCCAAAACGCCCGGCGGGCCCGATGCAGGCTTTGCACCGCGCGTCCCGGCAGAGCTCCCGCACCGCCGGGCCTGGGTGCCGAGGCTCCCTCTGCAGCCGCCGGCTGCGGCAGATGGTCCTCGCCTTCCGGCGAGCGGGCGCGTTGGGCGGATCATTGGTCAGGCCCTTGCGTTCCCCGCCGCGCATCGAAACCTTGCCCCCGCTGACACCAAATCCCGCACCGACACCGGCGCGAGTGCCTCTCCGCTTCCTCACGGCTTTGTCAATCCCGGCAGTTTGACATCGAAGTAGTTGCCAATCTCATCCTGGACGTCACCTGTATATGCTCCGATCCAGTTTTTCACCACCTTTCCCTTCGGCGAGACAACTATGGTCTCTGGAGTTCTCGCCAATTGCAGTGGTTTAATATCGTTGATCGTAGCTACGGAGTATATTGGAAATGGAAGAAGGGCCGATTTTCTGTAACGCCGAAGGTCACCGCCGGGCGTCGAAATTCCTATAAACGTGAACTCGGATCCGCGCCGCCTGGCCAGGGCGCGAATGTTTTCGATATTTCTCGCGCACCAGTAGCAGTCTGGGTTCAATATGTAAAGCACCACGGGCTCTTCTGTGTGGCCTACGGGAATCGTCATCGCCTTGCCCGCGCCGTCCCGGACGGCGAACGGTGCTAGCTGCATCCCTGTAGCGGTTGGGTTCTGCCCCTGCTCTGCGCCGCGCCATCTGTATATCCTGTACCCCATAGCCGCGATGACCACGATGGCGCCGACAAGCAACACCGCCAGGACGCTTACCGGAGTGATGTAGCCTAGCAGGGCATCGACTGCCCGATGGTTTGACTTATTCGGATCTTTCGACACAACCGCCTCCTATGCGAACCTCGTCAATTGCAGCGCAGTGACGCGATCGGATCATTTCTCACCGCCCTCGCGGCAGGGATGATCGCGGCCACGCAGGTGGTAGAGCACGCCAACAAGGCGACCGCGCCCAGCACCATCGGATCCCATGGACGCGTCTCAAACAGCGCGGTGGAGGCCGCCTTGATGGTGAAGACGCTGGCAATGATGCCCAGGCCGGTGCTAATGAGGGCCAAGCGCAGTTCCAAGAAAACGCACCGCAAGATCGTGATGCGAGGAGTGGCCCCTAGCGCCATCCGAATGCCCATTTCTTGCCGCCTTTGACTAAGGGTATATGCGGTGACGCCATAAACGCCGAGCATCGAGATAATATAACCCAGCAGGGAGAAAAGCCCGACCAAAGCGGCCCGAAGGCGCGCGGGATTGAGGATGAGCGAAAAGACCTGCTCCGCAGTCGAGACGTCAAACAACGGCTGATCCCCGCTGATGGAGAGGACCTGGCGACTAATCGCCGCCACGATTCCGCGCGATGGCGTGGCGGTCGTCCGCACGGCGATCATGCCCGAGTCGTCCCATGCGGGGAACGGGGCATATACCGTGGGGCGCACCTCCGCCGGGGAGGTCAAGTCTCGCAGATCGCCGACCACGCCAACCACTGGACGCAATCGGCCCCAGAGGTATATGCGCTGGCGAAAAAATGGAATGTGTGCGGCCACCGATCGCTCAAATGCCGCATTGACCATCACGCCCGCCGTGGCTTTGCTGGCGGAATGGTCGTCGAAGTAACGGCCCCGGAGCAGTGGGACCCCAATGGCGCGAAGAAAGCGAGCACTCACCAAGCGAAACTCGATCTGAGGCATGGCGTTAGGATTCGCCGGCTTGGCCTGCAGGGAATAAACCGTTCGCGTCGAGCCGGCAAAGAATCCGTTGCTGGCCACCCCGACCGCCTTGACCCCCGGCATGCCGGCGATACGCTCTTGGACCTGCCGAAAGAATGGTCCGAAGTGGCCTTCGTTGGAGCCCGGGGCGTGAACCCAGAAAGTGAGAACGTTATGAGGGTCAAAGCCCAAATTGACGTTCTGCAGGTGGGAGAGGCTGGTACTTAATAGGCCGAATCCAGTGAGCAGGACTACAGAAAGTGTCACCTCAATGGCAATGAGCGCTGGGAGCAGCTTCTGCCTCTGCGGACTACCATGGAGGCAGGAGCTCCATTCGCCGATGCGGCCTCGATGCCGGGCCAATCGCGTCGCGGGCAGCGCACCCGCGATCAAGGTGGCGACGATGCCCACTCCGATGGTGGCCAGCAAGACCGTCCCGTCCACGCGAACGCCCGCGGCTCTGGGTAGGGAGCCGGACGCACGGCTGGCCACAATGGCAGCCGACCAAGCCGCCAAGAGAAGTCCGATGCCACAACCAGCGGAGGCGATCAGGGCGCTCTCGGACATCAGCAGGCGAAAAATGCGAGCGCGTGGAGCGCCGAGCGCCTGCCGCAAGAGAATTTCAGTCTTCCGTTGTTCGCCGCGAATGAGGCTCAGAATCGCCGCGTTGCTGCAGGAGATCAAAAACAGGAGCCCCGCGGCGCCCAGTAGGAGCAAGAGCATGGGGCGCGCATTCTCGCCGATGACTTTCCTCAGGCTTACAGCCTGGAGGGTTCGCCCATCCAGGGTAGGATCCTCTCGCGCGAGCCGGCCCTCCAAGGTGGCGAGCTCAGCCTCGATGTGCCTGATGTTGGCCCCGGGCCTCATTCTTCCGAGGACCACGCTCCAATCCTCGCCGGCCCCGCCGTTGGAGAGCGGACTCGCCGGAACCCAAAAATCCGATCTGAAGTACGACGTGGAAAAGCCCTTCCCCGCGACACCAACCACGACGTACGGGTGCCCCCCCCTTAGATATAGGGTCGTGCCGATGGCCGAAGCGCTTTTTTGAAAATCTTCCGCCCACACTTGATGGCTTAGGATCACGGTCTTGCTGCCGTTGCGGAAATCGGCTGGCCGGAACGGCCTGCCCTCGACCACTCGCTTTCCGAGCAGGGATAGCCAGCCGTCTGTAATCTCCGCACCTTCCAGAACCCGCGGCGCACTGCCACCTAGGCACTTGGCCCGCACAGGACGCTCGGCGGCCACGGCCTGGAAATCGGTGCTTTGATTGGCAACAGCCTCGAATTCCCGCGAGGACAGCCCTACGCGCCGGCTTCCGAAGGGCCCGTCCCTCCAGATCTCTACCACGCGCTCCGACCCGGAAAACGGCAGGGGCCGAAGCAGGACTCCGTTGACCAAGCTGAAGGCGGTGGCGACAGTACCGATACCCAGCGCCAGCACGAGGATCGACGCAGCGGAATACAGCGGTTTCGCGGCGAGGGCGCGCAGGGAAAACTTGAGGTCCTCCATAACCACGCGCGCTATTCTCTACCGTTCGGAGCTCGGCGCGCTGGGTGCGGGGCGGGCAGGCACGCACACCCACCCCTGTTGCTGCAGGCAAAGAATCCTGCACTGCAATGTACCGCGAGATCCCTGTGCAGAGTGGCGGCGATCGCCCCGACACCCCCGCTACGACAAGCGTCCAGCCCGCTTTGCACCGTTTTTCGAATTGCTGCATGCGCCCGCGCCACAAAATCAGCGTGAGAGAAGGGCCGGATCGCAGCGGTCAGGCTTTGGGTGTCGAATCGAAGCAAACCAGCCAGATCCCGGACAACTTTAAGTCCGACCGGCTTCGGCCCGCGATATTCCGACAGCTCAAAAATCCAACCGCCAGTATGCTGAGGCTTAACCTCAAGCGCAAACGCGCTGGCGCTTAGCCTGGCCTGGCCCGAAAAATCAATCGGGCGCTGCGTATCGCTCGCATACTGAACCACATAGGCTGCCGCGAGAGGCTCATTGATCCTTTTCGGCGCGAGCGTTATATATGCAAATTTTCGGTCCTTCGAGGTTGTGACCGTCACGCGCCCGGAGCCTTGCCATAGGGCACCCGGCGTTTGCGCGGCAGCCGATCGGAAGACGGAGATCCCCACCATACCGACGGCGAGAATGCAACTCAGCAGGAGGGGTCTGACAGTTCGTTTGGAATGCATCGCTCCTCTAGGAATCTATGTTTTTGGAGCGCACTACCGACGCGACCGTTTGCCCGCGCCAAGGTGCGGCGCGGAAGGCGGACGCGATCGGCAAGCAGCTCTGTGGGCGATTGAGCGACTATTGCCCTGGAGGTGCTGGCGGCGCTTTTATGCAGGTGCATTTAGACAACAGGGAGACCCCATCGCAACATGCGTAATAACCAGAATCACATGTAACACTGCAGCCCGAACCCCCAGGGCCCCCGTCGGCGCTGCATGACGAGGAGCCCGGCCCCCCAGCATAACAGGCAAACGCTCGCGCCGCGCCGAAGGCCAGTGTCAGCCAGGCGCAGCAAATGG
>CAZWSD010000204.1:0-6365 GCA_964636535.1 uncultured Acidobacterium sp.
GGAAGTGAATGTTGCTCGAAACCTTCATCGGCAGCTCGGTGCGCCCCTGCGAGTTTTCCCGCTGAGGACCGGCCTGGCTTGCAAGCAATGTGATAGGGGTTGCGGCCACTAGACAGAAAATGACCGCACAACGGCGCACACAGGATGAATTCATAGTAAGGTCTCAGCAACGTGCAGTATTGGGAAACACACAGTCTAGCACGCCAACCCATAACGCAAGCATTGCGGCCTCTTCGCCCCCCCCCAGAAAAATCAAAAGGAGCCGCGAACGGCTCCTCAGCAATCTTCGAATAAAAGACCAGGTCGACCCTAGAACAGGTGGAAGTCCACCTCGACGATCATCCGCACCGCTACCGGATGCCCGTGATACATCGCTGGCCTGAAAACATACTTCTTCACCGCTTCAATGGCCTTCTGATCCAACCCCATGCCGAGATGCCGAACCACCACAATGTCAGTGGTCCGTCCCTGCGGGGTTACAACGATCTGCAAATCCACCACACCCTGGTATTTCGCCCGCCGAGCTTCGTCGGAAAACTCCGGCTCTGGCTGATAAATGGGGACCGGAGCCGAAACTCCGCCGCCCACGTTGTAGATGCCACCGCCAAAACCCTGTCCCGAACCGTTTCCAACGCCGGCGCCATTCCCTGAGCCCAACCCCGTACCATTCCCCGAGCCCATTCCCGCATTGCCGCCGGTTCCGTTCGAGGCCAGCTTCACCTGCGGTGAATTCGTCACGCCGATGTTCGGCAGATTCTGATCCGGCACATTCATCGGCGGCGCCTGCACACTCGGCGGCTCCGGTATCAGCGGATGGTCAACCTTGATCACGCTCGGCGGCGTAATCTGCAGCTTCTCAAACTTCGGCAAACGCCCCTTGCTCGCCTGGATAATGTCGTGCGAACCGCCGCCACCACCGCCGCCCATCGATCGCGCCTCCGGCATCGTAATTGGAACAAAAGGCTGAATCTGAACTGCGGCTTCCGCCTTTTCCCTCACAACCACGCGATTTGCCAGCCAGCCAAACAGCAGGATCAACGCCAGGATCAGAACATGCATCAGCGTCGAGATTGCGCTCGACTTCGCATCTCGCTTCACCGCCAGCGGGTCGCTCACCGCAACCGGCTGCGAAGTCAGATCCAGCGGAGGTAGCTTCTCTGGGAAAAACGCCTCCCTCAGGTTCTCCCAGATCTCCTTCCACATCGGCTCCACAGGCACAGTCTCGCCCACTTCCACAGGCTTTGAACTCAGCTCCAGCGGCGGCTGTTTGCTCGACGAGAATGCGTCGCGCAAATTCCCGACCAGTGACGACCAGATGGAACCGTCCGTCTCCAGCAGAACCGTGCTCGAATCTTCGATGGGATGTTGCTCTTGCTGCGGCTCCTTCTCAGGAGCCGTCATTACCGGATTGCCCATAGCACTTCGCGTTGCCAGTCTCGGAAACCAGCATCTCCTCAATTATGGACGACCAGCGCCTGCATTGTCTTGTTCTCGCGGCGGCGTCCGGGCATGTTTTCGTAGGATCCGGCCCTCCGGTGGCCAACCGGAGAAAAACCGCCTCTCTATCACTTGTACCTTTACACAATTAGACCCGTAAAGGCGAGTCCGCGCTTCGGCCAGATAGAATGAAATTTCTATACTTGAATTTTCTGCTTCGGATCAGAAAAACTCTGATTCACATCAGAACCACAACACCGGAGATACGATGTCCGCTGCGCCAGAGTTGAAGGCGACCCTCACACTGCCTCAAACAGACTTCCCCATGAAGGCCAATCTGCCTCAAAATGAGCCACTTCGCCTCAAAACGTGGGAAGACTCCAGGCTCTACGAAAAGATCCGAGAAGCCCGCAAGGGCGCGCCCCGCTATATCCTCCATGACGGCCCTCCCTATGCCAACGGCCCTATCCACCTCGGCCACGCGCTCAACAAGTGCCTCAAGGACTTTATCGTCAAGTCAAAAACCATGGCCGGTTACGACTCGCCCTACGTGCCCGGTTTTGACTGCCACGGCCTTCCCATTGAAATCAAAGTGGATGAGCAGCTTGGCCGCAAAAAGCTCGAAATGCCCCCGCCCGAATTCCTCAAGGCCTGCCGCTCTTACGCGCAAAAATACATCGATCTGCAAACCAGCCAGTTCGTGCGCCTCGGCGTTTTCGGCCGCTGGGATCGCCCCTATTCCACTATGTCCCGTGAGTACGAGGCCCGCATCCTCGAAACCTTCTACCATTTCTTCGAACAGAATTTTGTCTACAAAGGCCTCAAACCCGTCTACTGGTGCATCCACGACCGCACGGCCCTCGCCGACGCCGAAATCGAATACGAAATGCACACCAGCCCCAGCGTCTACGTCTGCTATCCGATGCTGGACGAACACACATCATCAGACAGAACGCTCGGCGAATTGCTGGCTGGTTACCGGGTCTCCACCATCATCTGGACCACAACTCCGTGGACCCTCCCGGCGTCATTGGCCGTCGCCTTCCATCCGGATTTAGAGTACGTAGCCCTTCGGCAGGCTGGCGATGTCTATATCGTCGCCGCAGCCCTGGCTGAAGCCGTAAAGGATGCCTGCCAGCTTCAAGACGCAGTTGAGGTCGCGCGCTTTAAAGGGCGCAGGCTCGAAAACACACACTTCCAGCACCCTTTCCTCGATCGCAAGATCCTCGGCGTCCTCGCCGACTACGTCACCACCGAGCAGGGCACCGGAGCCGTCCACACCGCCCCGGCTCACGGCGCAGACGACTTCTATACCGGCGCAAAATACGGCCTCGACCAAACCTGCAACGTCGACAACGCGGGCCGTCTCCGCAACGGCCTTCCCGAATACGAAGGCAAAACCGTCTTCCAGGCCAACCAGCCCATCATCGACCTGCTCACCGCCCGCGGCGCCCTCATGGGTCGCAGCGATGTCTACCACTCCTACCCCCACTGCTGGCGCTGCCACAAGCCCGTCATCTTCCGCGCTACCGAGCAGTGGTTCATCCGCATCGATACCCCCATGCAGAACCCGGACGGCACGCCGACCACCTTCCGCCGGCGCGCCCTCGATGAAATCCGCAACAATATCAAGTGGGACCCCGCATGGGGCGAAGACCGCATCGCCAACATGATCGAAACCCGCCCCGACTGGTGCATCTCCCGCCAGCGCGTCTGGGGCGTTCCCATCGCCGTGCTGCTCTGCAACGGCTGCCACGAGCCGCTGCACAACGCCGCTTTCAACCGCAAAATTGTCGATCTCTTCCTCCACGAAGGAGCCGAAGCCTGGCATCAATACGAACCCTCCGCCCTGCTACCGGACGGAACCAAATGCCCCAAATGCGGCAAGGCTGATTTCCGCAAGGAAACCGACATCCTCGACGTCTGGTTCGACTCCGGCGCAAGCTGGAGCGCCGTCCTTGACGCCGAACCCGGCCTCGAAGCCCCCGCCGACCTTTACTTCGAAGGCGGCGACCAATACCGCGGCTGGTTCCATACTTCCCTGCTCACCTCCGTCGGCATCGGCGAAAATCACGCCTCGCCCTACCGCATGGTCGGCACCGCCGGCTGGACCCTCGACGAGCAGGGCCGCGCCATGTCCAAGTCCCTCGGCAACGGCGTCGATCCCGTCGATATCGCCAACCGCCTCGGGGCCGAAATCGTCCGCCTCTGGGTCGCCAGCGTCGACTTCCGCGAAGATGTCCGCGCCAGTGAAAACCTCATGCAGCGCGTAGCGGACAACTACCGCAAGCTCCGCAATACCTTCCGCTTCCTGCTCGGCAACCTCAACGGCTTCGACCCCGCCAAGGACTCCATCCCCGAAGCCGAACTGCTCCCGCTCGACCGCTACATGCTCCAGCGCATGCGTGAGCTCACCGAGCGCGTCAGCACCTGGTACGCCGACTTCCAGTTCCACCGCATCTACCACGCCGTCATCGAGTTCTGCGTCGTCGACCTCAGCGCCATCTACCTTGACGTCCTCAAGGACCGCATGTACACCCTCGCCCCGGCCAGCCGCGAGCGCCGCTCCGCGCAGACAGTTATCCATACAATCACGGAAGCACTCGCCCGCCTCGTCGCGCCCATCCTGAGCTTCACCGCCGACGAAGTCTGGCAATACCTGCCACCCAGCGCCAGCCGAGTCCCCAGCGTCCACCTCGCGCTCTTCCCCAAACCGGAAGAGATCGCCAAGGCAGATCCGTCATTCCTTGACGACTGGCAAAAAATCTTCGCTGCGCGGAATCAATGCCTGGTTAGCCTTGAGCATGAACGAAAGCTCGGAAAGATTGGGAAAGCGCTCGAAGCAAAAGTCGATATTCTTGCGCGCGAGGATTACTACAAGGTACTCAGCAGGTATGCTGATTCCTTAAAGGAGCTCTTTAACGTTTCTCAGGTTTCGCTTCATGGCGCGCGAACAACGGACGATTCTGACGCTTTGCCCGTAGTCGCTGAAGTCTTTCCCGCCGACGGCCAAAAGTGCAATCGCTGCTGGAACTATCGCACCGACGTCGCCGCTTGCGGACCATGGCAAAACGTCTGCGGACGCTGCCAAACAGCCCTCAAACAAATGGGATACGAGGTTCCCGCATGACCGAACACAAGCCCCGCGGCCGCGACTGGCGCATCCCCTTCCTGGGAATCTCTCTTCTCATCATCGTCCTGGACAGGCTCACGAAGCTCTGGGTCATGAAGCACGTCGTGCCCACCACCCACATCGTGATCATTCCGCACATCTTCAGCATCTCGCACGTGCTGAACCCCGGCGCGGCCTTCAGCCTCTTCACAAACTCGACGGACCCTCACCGGACTTATCTATTCCTCACCGGCTTCTCCATTCTCGCCTCGGTCGTTGTCTTCGCTGTCCTCATTTACATCGGCCGCAAGTTCACCGTCTCCGGTCTCGCACTCGCCCTCATTCTGGGCGGAGCCGTCGGCAACCTCTGGGATCGCATAGCCTACAAAGAAGTCACCGACTTCCTCGCCGTCACCATCATCCATTACCACTGGCCGGACTTCAACCTCGCCGACTCCTCCATCGTCATCGGCGGAATCCTCCTGCTCCTCGATGCGCTCCGCAACCACAATCCGCACGCCCCGGCGCCGGAAGAACATACCCCAGCCGAAGATTCCCCCTCTCAACCATAGCCTCTCCAGGCCAAAATTCACTCGCTCCCCTGGCCTGTAGAAATCTCTCTTGCCTCACGCTCTACAATCGTAGGCAGACCATGGCTTATCAGGTTCTCGCTCGCAAATACCGCCCTCAGCGTTTCACTGACGTCGCCGGCCAGGAGCACGTCACCCGCACTCTGCTCAACGCCCTCGCGCAAGACCGCATCGCCCACGGTTACATCTTCTCCGGTCACCGCGGCATCGGCAAAACTACCATCGCCCGAATCCTCGCCATGGCCCTCAACTGCCGCAATGTGGTCGGTTCCGCCCAGCGCCCCACGCCCGAGCCCTGCGGCCTCTGCCACTCCTGCGAAGAAATCCGCAACAGCAACTCTGTAGACGTACTCGAAATCGACGCCGCCACCAACCGCGGCATCGACGAAATTCGCGAGCTCCGCGAGGCCGCCCGCTATCGCCCCTCACGCGACCGCTACAAGATCTACATCCTCGACGAAGCCCACCAGATCACCGACGCCGCCTTCAACGCGCTCCTCAAAACCCTCGAAGAACCTCCCGAACACGTCGTCTTCATGATGGCCACAACCGAGCCGGAAAACATCCCCCAGACCATCCGCTCGCGCTGCCAGCACTATAGCTTCCACGCCGTTCGCTTTGATGACATCCTGGCCCAGCTCCGCGCCATCGCTACAGAGGAAAACCTCGCCGCTGAAGACGCTGCCCTGGCAATCCTCGCTGAGGCCGGCGACGGCTCCATGCGCGACGCGCTCTCCATCATGGACCAGGCCATCGCTTCGGCTCCCATCGAAGGCGGCCAACCGCATCTCGACGCCGAGGCCATCCGCGAGCTCATGGGAACCGTACCCAACGCTGTCTTTGAGCGCCTCATGGAATCCATCAGTCAAAACCAGTCCGCCGCGCTCATTGAAGAGGTCAACCGCCTCCTCAACGCCGGCAACAGTCCCGTTCAGCTCGCCCGCCAGTTCGTCCGCTACCTGCGTAACGCCCTCATGTCCAAAATCGGCGGCGAAAACACTGACCTGCTCCAAATCTCCCCCGACGAACGCGCCCGTGCCGGCCGCTCCGCCATGCTCTTCTCCGAGGAAGACCTCACCCGCTTCCTGCAAATCATGCTCCGCACCTTCGACGAGCTCAACTACCGCCAGGAGCAGCGCTTCCACCTCGAACTCGGCCTCATCAAGCTCGTCCATCTCCAGCGTCTGCTGCCCGTCGAGGAATTCCTCAGCCAGCTCCCCCGCGGC
>CAZWSD010000205.1:0-6354 GCA_964636535.1 uncultured Acidobacterium sp.
TTCGCCACCAGGTTCATCCCGTCCTTCAGCGGAGTCACTAACGCTACATCCGCCGCCCGGTAAAGCGCCATCAGCTCTTCCCGCGGAATCGCCCGATGCATGTAGTGAATCGGCACCCAGCCCGGTTGCGTATACTCCCCGTTGATGCTCGCCACCAGGTGCTCTATTCGCGACTTCAGCGCCTCATATCCAGGAATATTCGTTCGACTCGGCACCACGATCTGCACCAGCCGCACCTTGCCCACCAGCTCCGGCCGCCGGCGCAGCAACTCCCCATAGGCCCGTAGCCGGTGAGGAATCCCCTTCGTGTAGTCCTGGCGATCCACTCCGAAAATCACATGACCCACTCCCAGGCGCGCCCCAATGGTCCGCATCCGCTCTTCCACCGCCGGTTCGTTGGCCGCACGCGCAAATTCGTCGAAATCAATCGAGATCGGAAAATCCTGAATCATCACCTTACGCCCGCGCCACGCAACACGGTGCGCGCCGTGCTCGCTCGTCATCGGCGCTTCGGGAACCAGTCTCCGCAGGCAACCCACAAGATTCCGTACATCGCGCTCCGTCTGCAGCCCAATCAAGTCAAACTCCAGCATCGCCTTGAGCAAAGCTCGCCGCCACGGCAGCTTCGCAAATACGTCGTACGAAGGAAACGGCGTATGCAAAAAAAACGCAATCCGACCTTCGCATCCCCGCTGCCGCAAACTCTCCCCCACATACATCAACTGGTAATCGTGAACCCACAAAATCTGCTTGCCGTTGTACACCCTCATCACCGCATCGGCAAACCTCCCATTCACCCTGCGATAGTACTGCCAGTACTCAGGCTCAAACCGGCACTCACCAATAAAGTCGTGGAACAGCGGCCATAGCACCTGGTTCGAGAACCCCTCGTAAAAGTTGTGATCCTCTTCCTCTGAGACAAACACCGGCACGCAGTCAAAACCCTCCCGCCTCGACTCATCTTCCAGCGCCTTCACCATCTTCGGGTCTTCGTGCGTTCCCGCGTTCCCAATCCATACCCCTCCCCGGTCTCGCAGCACTGGCCGCAGCGCCGTCACCAGCCCGCCGCTGCTCCGCGTCACTTTCAGCGCCCCAAAGTCCACCGTCATCGACAGTGGCAAACGGTTGGAAACAATGACTACCTCGCTTTCACTCATCGCACTCCGTCTTTCGCGTTTTCCTGCCACTCCTCAAGGAACCGTAACAGCTCCTCCGGTGGCCTCAAGTGATACTCTGCGCAGGACTCGCGCACCTCCGGCCGAACCAGAATCCCCAGCCCGAACCCGCAGATCGCAGCAAATCCGTCTTCATCCGTCCAGTCATCGCCTAAAAACGCCGCTGGAATTCCCTTCGGCTCATCAGCCAGAATCTCCGCCACCACCTGCCCCTTCGTCCGCGAGCGCGACCGCAACTCCACTCCTGACTCAAACGGCATCAGCTCCAGCGTTGCCGGCGGGTGCGCCTCCGCATACAACCTCTCTGCCGCAGCGCGCAACTCCCGCTGCTCCCTTTTCGGCAATCCCCGCCAATGCACCGCAACCGCCGTCGGCTTGCGTTCCAATTGCCCTCCAAAACCGGCTTGGGTCATCCCAGCCGTCACCGCGCCAACCACCCGCTGTTCGTCTTCCGTCAGTTCCACCAGCCGGTACTGCCCGTCCTGCAGCAGGTGCTCCCGTCCATGCGATCCCCACATCTCCACTGGCTCACCCAACCGAAGCAACTGCTTCAGATCCTCAACCTGCCTCCCGCTGATCACCACCACCCGGCCATTCGTCAGCGCCAGAATCGCTTCCAGTCTCTCCACGACTCCCACGTAGGGCCTCGCCTGCATCCGGTCCACCTGGAACGGCGACAGCGTTCCGTCGTAATCCAGCAGCAGCAGCCATCGCCGCGCCGCCCTCAGTCCCTGCCAGAATTCTCTCCGCGCCGGTGCTGTCTCCCAGTCTGCCGGCAGCGTCATGCATCGTTCCTTGTTCTCCATTTACTTGCCTTAGATGCGCCCTCCACCCCGATCCGTTCCTTCATCCCTTTGAAAATCTTCGAGATACCCCAAACAACTGCAAGTATCCACCCCCCATTTACACTCATAGAGCAATGCTTTTCACCACACCTGCACTTCCATCCCGCCCGCTGGCGACTCGTCGGAGCACCTCATGAGCGCCCCCCGCGACCTCCAGCATGGCGTCGACATGCGCGTCCAGATCGCCGGCATCGACTTCCCCAATCCGGTCCTCGCCGCCAGCGGCACCTTCGCCTATGGCATCGAGTTCGAAGATGTCGTTGACCTGGACCGCATCGGTGGCTTCGTCACCAAGGGCATCTCCCGCGATCCACTCCCCGGCAATCCCGCCCCGCGCCTCATTGAAACCGCCGCCGGCATCATCAATGCCATCGGCCTCCAGAACATCGGCATGGAAGCCTTCATCTCCCAGAAGCTCCCCGCTCTCGCCCGCTACAAATGCCCCGTCATCGTCAACGTCTTCGGCTTCCAGTTGCAGGACTACATCGCAGTCATCCGCCGCCTTAACGAGGTCGAAGGCATAGCCGCATATGAACTCAACGTCTCCTGCCCCAACACCCACGCCGGCGGCATCGCCTTCGGCGCCGACAGAGCCGCGCTCTCTGATCTGGTCGCCCACGCCCGCCACTTCACTCAGCGCCCGCTCATCGTCAAGCTCTCGCCCAACGTCACTTCCATCGCCACCATGGCACACAGCGCCGAATCCTCCGGAGCCGACGCCGTATCCCTCGTCAACACCTTCGTCTCCCTCTCCATCGATATCGAATCCCGCCGCCCTCGCCTCCGCAATGTCACCGGAGGCCTCTCAGGCCCGGCCATCAAACCCATCGCCGTACGCATGGTCTGGGAAGCAGCCCAGGCCGTCAAAATCCCCGTCATCGGCATGGGCGGCATCTCCACCCCGGAAGATGCCGTCGAATTTCTCCTCGCCGGAGCCTCCGCCGTCCAGGTCGGCACCGCAAGCTATGCTGACCCTCGAGCCGTCGAGCACATCGGCACGGGCCTCGCCCACTGGTGCTCTCGCCATCACATCGCCAAAGTCTCTGAACTCACCGGCGGCATGCAGATTGGTCCCGACGAATAGCTCCGCACAAAATGAAATGGGCCGGATTCCTCTCCGGCCCTTCACACTCTGTCTTCCATTTGCTCTTTTTACAGTGCGCCCCGCTGGAAGCGGTTCTTCCATTCCTCAGGTAATTTCGCCTGCAGCTCGCGCGCCTGGCTCAGCGCCACGCCCGTAAGGTACATCGGCGCAGGTGTGGCTACGGCAACCAGCAGCCAAGCCAGCATCGACGCCAGCAACCCCCCAAAGGCCACCGCCTGCAGCGTCAGCACCACCGAATACTTTTGGATGTGGAAGATGAACAGTGCGAATGTCCGCAACGGCTCTACATGGTGAATCACAGCCAGCGCCAGCACAAAGACGACCGTCGACAGCGTCGTCAGCCCGATCAGTACCACGTCTATCGAGCGATGCAGCCGTTGCCGCGAACGGCATGCGCTGCAGCTTGCAAGATGCTCCTCGTAGTCTGTCCGCATCTCCGGCGTAATCCCGGAAATATCATAGCGCCAGCTCGAAAGTATGTCGCCAACTACCGGATCAATACAAGTCTTCATCTATTTGGCCTTCCCTCGTAACCCGCCATCGCTTGCTTCTTGCTCGAAACAGATCGTGCGAAGAAAAAGGGATTCAACTCCAGTCTAACATTCTTGCTTACAGTACGATCGACTCAAGTGGAATATGCTGGCTCGCCAGCATCAGATGGTTTCCCAGCAGATTCGTTCGGTCCCTTAACGCGCGCTCCGCCGCCACCCGCGCCAGTTCCGGCATATTGTTACTCTCTGAAAGATGCGCCAGAACTACAAAAGCTGCATGTCCGTCGTAGGATTTTTCCAGAAACTCCGCCGCCGCGTCATTCGAAAGATGCCCCACACGCGACATCACACGCTGCTTCACTGACCACGGATACGGCCCATCCCGCAGCATTTCCACATCGTGATTGGACTCCAGCATCAGCACGTCGCATTTCCGTAGATGCACGTGCACGTTCGGAGGGATATACCCCAGATCGGTCGCAATCCCCACCTTCACACCCTCGACCCCGAAGACAAACCCCACCGGGTCCACCGCGTCATGCGGCACCGTGTACGGCGTAATTGCGATATCCCCAATCTCAAACCCCGTCCCCGCCGAAAAATACTCCACTCCCGGCAGCGCGCACGGATCTTTCTCTACCTTCGCCTCGGCAAGGTCTTCCTCCGCCGCTTCCTGAGCCTCGGTGCCCGCGTTCAGCGGCTCCTTGCCCGCCGCCACCGCCGCCTTTTGCTGTTCCAGCCAGTCCGCGTACGTCAGCCGCTTCCTCGGAGTCATCCACTGCTTCCACGCCCGGTGCGTCGACTCGGTAAAATACACCGGAATCCCCAGCTTCCGCGCCGTCACTGCCAATCCCTGCACATGGTCCTGATGTTCGTGGGTAATCAGAATCGCGTCGAGGTTCTCGATCTCCTCGCCCGCCGCCTTCATCCGCTTGAAAATCTCGCGGCACGACAGCCCCGCATCCACCAGCAATCGCGTCCGGCTGCTGGAGACGACCGTGCTGTTTCCCTTCGAACCACTCGCAAGCACCGTCATCCGAACCATAACTCCGAGAATACCCCTGATTCATGTGGAATACCCCGGGGAACCAGCCCGCCGAACCTCCCCAGCCACGCCGCTACATCACTTCCGGAGCGTCGATCCCCAGCCACTGGAGCGACCGCATCAGCTCCCTCTGCGCTACCGCCGCCGTCGCCAGCAGCAGCGTCTTCTTCGCGGCATCCTCCTCGGTCAGAATATGGTGCTTCCGGTAAAAATTGCTGAACTCCTGCGCCAGTTGAAACGCATGCTTCGCCAGGTAAGCCGGCTCCGCCGTCTGGATGCACTGCTCCAGCAGCAGCGACGTCTTCCCCGCCCGCAGCCACACCGCCCAGATCGCTTCATTCTCCTCGCCGTCCAGCATCCCATTCAGTTCTACTCCAGCCACATCGGCTAAAGCCTGTTCCGCTGTCGTGCCCGCCTTGCGAAAAATGCTCCGCGTCCGCACCACCGCATATTGCAGATACGGCCCCGTCTCGCCCTCGAAACTCAGCGCGTCCTTGAAGTCAAACGCAATCACCGAATTCCGCGTGTACTTCAGCATGAAGTACCGGAGCGCGCCCACGGCAATCTTCTGCGCAATCTCCACCCGCTCCGCATCCTCCAGCTCCGGATGCCGACTGTCCACCTCGCCCTTCGTCGCCGCCACCAGCTTGTCGATCAGGTCATCGGCCTTCACGCCAAATCCCTTTCGGCCGGAGACCTCGATGTACGCCCGTCCCTGATCCTCTTCCGAAACCACATACCCCAGATCCATCGCACAACGCGGCGTCAGCGCCACCATCTCGTAGGAAAAGTGCGTGTACCGCGCCGCCTGTTCCGTGTGGCCCATCCCCCGCAGCGCCTCCACCACATTTGCCTGCGGATCGGCCTGCCGCGAATCAATCACGTTATAGATCGCCTGCGCGTCGCCAAAGTGAGGATGCTCCTTCTCGCCCGACTCCGCCGAAATCCAGCAGGTATGCCCCGGGTATTCGAAAAACTTCCGATACCCGAAATCCTTCCCAAGCAAACCAAACTTCCACAGGTGATACGCAATGTCCTTCCCCACATACGTCACGGTCCCATTCGATCGCACAATCACCTTCGCGTCTTCATCCGGACCATCCTCCGCCGCCACAGCCGCGCCCGGCCGCTTCATCACCCAGCAGCTCTTATTCTTGCCTTCCTCCTCGAAATACAGCACTCCCTTCGCCTTCATCTGTTCAAAGGCCAGGTTCCAGAAGTGCAAATGCAGAATCTCGCTCTCCCGCGGCAAAAAGTCGTACTCAATGCCAAGCCGCAGCATCGTCTCCAGATGCCGCCGCAGCACAGCCGTGGCAATCTTATCGGCTATCTCCGCCGTCTCGTTCCCGCCTTGCTCAATCTCGTGCAGCGTATCCAGTCTTATCTGCTTCCGCGCCGCCTTCTCGGCCTCGTCCGCCTCGTACCACTGCGAAACCCGCGCATACAGATCCCAGCAGTAGTAGTCGATCCGCTCGCCTTCCACCGCCAGCCGCTCCATCAGCGCGCCCACATCGGCCAGCTTCATCTTTTCCAGATGCACCAGCCCCACCACAATATCGGCCACCTGCACGCCCGTATTGTCGATGTAATTCTGCACATCCACCTTGTTCCCAGCCGCCTTCAGCAGCCGAACAAACGTGTCGCCCAGAATCGCGTTCCGCAAGTGCCCCACGTGCGCGGCCTTGTTGGGATT
>CAZWSD010000206.1:0-6354 GCA_964636535.1 uncultured Acidobacterium sp.
TCACGAGAGCACGAATGACTTCCGTTCTCGTTGTCAGGAGAGTCGCCGCCTCCCGGAACGAAACAAATCCATCGTGTGGGATGCCGATCTGTGTCGGCCTATACTGGCGCAGATCGCCGGACTGAAACAGATAGCCCATGATTCCCCGGAACGCGCTTGTGTATCCCACCGGCGAAAGCTTGCCTTCGAGTAAGCGTCCGAAGCTTCCATCTGGCGCGGATTCCGGGCGGATGAGAGACTTTTGCGGGAGCAACGAAGTGTCCACTTATTTTCAAGTGGACACTTCAAGCACCAGTGCCTGGTGGTATTCAGGCGGCCTGAGGGATGGACTTGAGTGTGTCGGCCAGATTCCAGGGTAGCAACTCGGCGATGCGGTTGATGGGATGGTCGGCGATCTGGGCCAGCACCGTGCGCAGGTAGAGTTCCGGATTGAGATCGTTGAGCTTGGCTGAGCCGATCAGCGAGTAGATGGCGGCGGCCCGTTCGCCGCCCGAATCGGCGCCGGCGAAGAGATAGTTTTTCCTTCCCAAAGCAACGCAACGCAGCGCCCGCTCGGCCGGGTTGTTGTCTATCTCCAGCAAGCCATCGTCGACATAGCGCACCAGCGCCCGCCAGCGCGATAGCGCATAACGAATGGCAGCCGCGGTTTCGCTCTTGGGCGAAAGCTGGCGCAGCGATTTTTCCATCCACGCTCGCAAATCTTCGAGCAAGGGACGGGAGCGCGACTGGCGAACCTGGCGCCTGAGGTCCACGGGCTTGCCGCGAATCTCTTGTTCGATGCCGTACAGTGCGCCGATGCGATCGAGGGCTTCGGTGGTCGTGGGCGACGCGTGCGCTGCGTGAATCTCATAGAACTTGCGCCGGCAGTGCGCCCAGCATGCCACTTCGTAGATGGCGCCGCCCTCGTAAAGGTGATGAAAGCCGGCGTAAGCGTCGGCCTGCAGAGCGCCCTTGAAGGTCTTCAGATGCGCACGCGGATGTTCTCCCTTGCGATCTTCCGAGTAAGCGAACCACACGGCCGGCGCGGTCTTCTCCCCGGCAGGACGTTCATCGCGGACGTAGGTCCACAACCGTCCGGTTTTGGTTTTACCGGTGCCGGGCGCGAGCACCGGCATCGGCGTATCGTCGGCGTGGATCTTGCGCCCAGCCAAGACATGCTCGCGCAACGCATCAACCAGCGGATCGAGCAACGCGCTCGATGCGCCCACCCAGCCGGCCAGCGTGGAGCGCTCGATCTCCACGCCCTGCCGCGCATACATCTCCGACTGGCGATAAAGAGGCTGGTGGTCGCAGAACTTCGAAACCAGCACATGCGCCAACAGCGCCGGTCCGGCCAGTCCGCGCTCGATGGGCCGCGACGGCGCCGCAGCCTCGACCACGCGCTCGCAGGCCGCGCAGGCGAACTTGGGCCGCACATGGCGAATCACCTTGAAGCTCTCGGGGACGTACTCCAGTTGCTCGCTCACGTCTTCGCCGAACTGCTTCAGAGATCCGCCGCAATCCGGGCAGCACTTGTGTTCGGGAGTATGTGTGACGGCCTGGCGCGGCAGATGCGCCGGCAACGGCTTGCGCTTGGGCCGCACCTTGGGCGCCGCTTCGGGGAGAACCCCGTCAGCAATCGTTTCCGCCGCAGCTTGCGCGGTCTCCAGCTCTTCCAGTTCCAGCTCAAGCTGCTCCAGGTGAACGACGATCTTCTCGCTCTTCTTACCGAAGACCGTGCGCCGCAGCTTCTCGACCAGTAGCTTCAGATGTTCGATCTGCTCGCTGCGTGTGCGCAGTTCTTCGCTCTGTTCGGCTAGCTTCTCGCGTTGCGCGGCAAACTCGGCTTCGAGAACGGAGAGTTCAGCCTCTTGCTGAGCCAGGGTCTCGCGCTGCTGTCGCAGTTCACCTTGTAACTCTATGGCCAGCGCCTTCAGAGCACCCTTGTCCAGTCGATCGAGATCGGGGAGAGCGTTCGCCATCACGCCTTGAGTATGGCATGACGCGCTGTGGAAAGCAGCGCGAAAAGCCGCATGAACACAGGTGATTATTATGCTTCGGCTAAACCGCCAGAGGCGGCGCAAAGGTGCGCTCGGGTCTGCGCCAGTCGATGCCTTCCAGAAGCATCGACAACTGCGCACGGCTCAACGCGACGGTTCCGTTCTCTGCCTTCGGCCATACGAAATGCCCGCGTTCCAGGCGCTTCGTGAACAGACAAAGCCCGTCGCCATCGAACCACAACAACTTCACTTGGTCGCCGCGCCGGCCGCGAAAGACAAAGACGTGGCCGGAATAGGGCTGCGCGTTGAGCACCGTCTGCACCTGGGCGCTCAGCCCATAAAAGCCGCGCCGCATATCGGTCACGCCGGCGGCGATCCAGATCCTCGTTCCTGTGCGCAGATCGATCACGGCCGCAGGCTCTCCAAAACCGCCCGCAATAATGCCGCATCCACGCCGCTTTCCACGCGAATCTTCACCCGCCCGGACAACTCGATATGGATGGCGCCCCCCGGCTTCGCAGCCATGGGCCTAATGGAACTCTTCTCTGTGACAGCCGCATCCACGGCAACGGCGCTTGCCTCTGCCGGCGAAAGAACCACGGGCAACAACGCCGCAGACTTCTGGCCCTTCGGCTCCAGCTTGCCCTTGAGATAGGCTCGTCGCCAATCGAAAACCTGATGCGAGTTCACGCCTTCGGCCTGCGCTACCTTCGCTACGCTTGCCCCGGGCTGAAGGGTCAACTCCACGATCCGGCGCTTCTCCGCAACCGTTCGGTACACCCGTTTGCCACCGCCTGAGCTTACGCCCTCTTCATGGTCCATGAACCCATCGTTCAGGGCTACGCCACCACTGATCCAGATGGAATCTCCGAACGCTTACTCCTCGGACCCAAGGGCGCTTACGGGAACTGATGCCGACCATAGCACCGCACTCTCCTCCACCAACCACCTGTCATCCGTAAGCGTACGCCTTCCCCCTCTTGACCTGAGGAACGGCGCTATGGGTATGGGATAAGGACTGATTTCGGAAGTGTCCACTTATTTTAAGTGGACACTTCGGGAAGTTCCTGTCAGGCGGCTTTGAGATTGATTTCCGCTTTGAGAGTGGCGGCGAGGCTCCAGGGCAGCAACTCGTCGATGCGGCTTATTGGGTGGTCGGCGATCTGGGCCAGCACGGTGCGGAGGTAGAGCTCCGGATCGAGGCCGTTGAGCTTGGCCGAGCCAATGAGGCTATAGAGGGCGGCGGCGCGATCGCCGCCGGCGTCGGAGCCGGCAAACAGATAGTTCTTCCGCCCAAGAGCCACCGTGCGCAGTGCGCGTTCCGCCGCATTGTTGTCGATCTCCAGGCGTCCGTCATCGGCGTAGCGCGTGAGGGCACGCCAGCGCGAGAGCGCATATCGGATCGCACCCGCGGTCTCGCTCTTCGGCGACAGTGAACGCAACGATCTCTCCATCCATTTGCGCAACTCGTCGAGCAGCGGCCTTGCCTTTGTCTGGCGGATGGTCAACCTCAGGTCGGCAGGCTTGCCGCGAATCTCCTCTTCGATCGCGTAAAGAGCGCCGATGCGCGTCAGCGCTTCGGTTGTGGTGGGCGAGGCGTGGATGGCATGAATCTCATGGAACTTGCGCCGCGCGTGCGCCCAGCATGCCACCTCGTAGATCGCGCCGTTGCCGTAGAGATGATGGAAGCCCGCGTAGGCATCGGCCTGTAGTGCTCCCTTGAAATCCTTCAAGTGCTGCTGCGGATGTTCGCCCTTGCGATCGGGCGAGTAGGCGAACCAGACGGCGGGCGCTGTATCTTCGCCGGCTGGCCTGTCGTCGCGCACATAGGTCCATAGCCGTCCGGTCTTGGTCTTCCCGTTGCCAGGCGCGAGCACCGGTATCGGCGTGTCGTCTGCATGAAGCTTGCTGCCTGCGAGCACATGCTTCTGAAGCGCGTTCACCAACGGAGTGAGTAACTCACTGGCGGCGCCAACCCAGCCGGCCAGCGTGGAGCGCTCGATCTCGACTCCCTGCCGCGCATACATCTCCGACTGACGATAAAGCGGCAAGTGATCACCAAACTTCGACATCAGCACATGGGCCAGCAACCCCGGCCCGGCAAGACCGCGTTCGATGGGCCGCGATGGCGCGGGAGCTTCGACCACGCGGTCGCATCCGCTGCATGCAAACTTCGGCCGCACGTGGCGAATGACCTTGAAGCTCTCGGGGATGTACTCCAGTTGCTCGGCAACGTCTTCGCCGAAGGGCCGCAACTGGCCGCCGCAGTCCGGGCAACAATCGCCATGAGGAAGATGCGTGACAACTTCGCGCGGAAGGTGCTCGGGCAGCGGCTTGCGCGGTGATCTGTCCTTGCGTTCGTTGGCCGGTGTATCGGCCGTCGGCGCAGCGGCAGCGGCCATCGCTTCGGCTTCAGCCTGCGTGGACTCCAGATCTTCGAGCCCGAACTCAAGCTGCTCCAGTTGCACAACGATCTTCTCGCTCTTCTTGCCGAAGAGCATATGCCGCAGCTTGTCGACCAGCAGCTTCAGGTGCTCGATCCGCTCGCTGCTTGTGCGCAACTCCTCGCTTCGCACGCTCAGTGTCTGGCGCTGTTCATCGAGTTCCGCGTGCAGTTGCTGGAGTGTCTCGTGTTGCGCCGCGAGTGCTTCAAGACGCTGCTCGCGCTCCCGCATAACCAGCGCCTTCAACGATCCCACATCAAGTGAATCGAGATCGGGCAGCGGAACGGAAACCATGGACGCAGTATGCCATAAGATAGCTCGGAATGCATCAATAAAAGCCGCATGAATACAGGAGAATCACGTGTATAACTCACACCGCGATCTGCGGTGCAAATGTCCGCTCCGGCCTTCTCCAGTCGATGCCTTCGAGCAGCATCGCCAGTTGCGCCCGGCTCAAAGAAACAGTTCCGCGCTCGGCCTTGGGCCAGATGAAACGCCCGCGTTCAAGCCGCTTGGCGAACAGGCAAAGACCATCGCCGTCGAACCACAACAGCTTCACGATGTCGCCTCTGCGGCCGCGAAATACGAAGACGTGTCCCGAGTATGGTTGCTGCTCCAGTACGGTCTGCACCTGCGCGCTCAAGCCATGGAAGCCACGACGCATATCGGTCACGCCGGCAGCGATCCAGATCCTGGTCCCCGTGCGAAGTTCGATCACTTGCGCAGGCTCTCAAGAATCGATCGCAATAATACCGGGTCCGCGCCGCACTCGACACTGATCATCGCCCGCCCAGGAAACTCAATGTGAATCGACCCGCCTGCTGCCGGTCGTTCCTTCTCAGGCTCTCGCTCGCCGTCATGAGCCGCGCACGCGGCAGGCACGACAACGGGAAGCAAAGCCGAACATCCAGGTTCGATCAGCTCGCCCCTCTTGAATGCACGCCGCCACTGAAACACCTGATGCGAGTTCACGCCTTCGGCTTGAGCAACCCGAGCCACGCTCTGGCCAGGCAAAAACGTAAGTTCCACTATCCGCCGCTTCTCTGCAACGCTCCGCCGTATCCGAGACCCAGACAATCCCATGACCTAATCGTCAATGCCTAACTCAGGCTCAGTCCAGAGGGGAAGAGCGTACGCTTACCCTGCACCTGGCCACCGTGGCGCAACTCTCGCTGGCCTGGCTCCTGCAGCGCTCCCCGGTGCTGCTGCCCATCCCCGGCACCTCGCGCGTCGAGCATCTCGAAGAGAACCTCGCCGCCTCAGGGCTCAGGTTGAGCAAGGAGGAGTGGACCGAGGTCGAGAACGTCGCGTCCCACACCGACGTCTTCTTGATGCAGTCGCCGGGGGCGTGCTTGAACCAGACGACGCGCTTCGGCGAGCCGGTCGCCGGCGGGCACGTGGGGCCGGCAGCCGTGGTGTTGAAGGGCTGCGTGGTCGGCACGGCAAAAGTAGAGGTCGTCGTCGTACTGCTGGACGAGGAGGTGGCGGGACTCGACGACTTCTGCTTCGGACCGCTTCCGCTCGACTGGATCAGGACGACCACTATCACGATCACGGCCACGAGAGCGAGCGCGATGAGACCGCGCCGGGCGTTCCGCCGGCGCATGCGCCTGCGCTCTACGACTGCCTGTTTCTGCGCCCGCGCGGCTCGCTGCCGGGCTCGCTTCTCGCTTGGCACGGCGCGAGAGGCTACCGGCTCCTGGTGGCGCGCCCAAAGTCGGAGTTTCGGACCGCAGTGCGGGCCCGGTCAACGGGGCTCTGTGTAGGTTTGCTGACGTGGGTCTCGTTGTGCAGAAGTATGGCGGCACGTCCGTCGGTGACGCCGAGCGCATCCGCGCCGTCGCCGACCACGTAGCCCGGACCGTACGCGGAGGCGACGAGGTCGTGGTGGTCGTGAGCGCCATGGGCAAGACGACCGACGGCCTGCTTCG
>CAZWSD010000207.1:0-6327 GCA_964636535.1 uncultured Acidobacterium sp.
ATCTCGTCCTCGTGGTTGGCTCCAATAACAGCTCCAACTCCAATCGCCTCGTCGAGGTCTCGCGCAATCTCGGCACCAAGGGCTATCTCATCGAAAACTCCCGGGCCATTGACCTCAACTGGCTGGAAGGCGTCTCTACCGTCGCCATTACGGCGGGTGCCTCCGCGCCCGAGGTGCTCGTCGAAGACGTCATCGCCTTCCTGCGCTCCAAGGGATTCGGCCAGGTGGAAGAGGTGGAAGTAATGCCGGAAAACGTCAGGTTCGGCCTGCCGCCTGAGATTGTCCAGGCTATCCAGGTGGCGCCCGCGGCGGTTTAGAACTTCGATCGGAAGGCGGCCCAGGGAACCATGAGCATTTCAGAATCGGCTAAATCCGGCGTGCAGGGCATACCCGCCACCGGAAACGCCCCCCGTAAATCAGCATTGAAATTCGGCCGCCTCGATGCGGCCATCGAGGACGTCAAGGCCGCGATTCAGCGCGCCAAAAACCACCTCTTTTCCCTCCAGCATCCAGACGGCTGGTGGTGCGGCGAGCTCGAAGCCGACGCCATGCTCGAGGCCGACTATATCTTCCTCCACACTCTCCTCGGCACTGGCGATGCCGGAAAGCTCCGCCGCGCCATGACCGAGATTCTCCGCTACCAGAACCAGGATGGCAGCTGGAGCCTCTATCCCGGTGGCCCGGGCAACATCAGCCTCACCGTCAAGTGCTACTTCGCCGGCAAACTCATGGGCATGGCAGCCGCCCATCCCGTCCTCGCCGGCGCCCGCGAATGGATCCTCGCCCATGGCGGCGTCACCGAGTGCAACACCTTCACCAAGATCTACCTCTGCGCCCTCGGACAGTACGACTATGACGCCGTACCGGCCATTCCACCGGAAATCGTCCTCTTCCCCAACTGGTTTTACTTCAACATCTACGAGATTTCCTCCTGGTCCCGCGCCATTCTTGTGCCCCTTTCTATCGCCTACGCCAAAAAACCCTTCAAGAAGATCGCCGCCCAGCAGGGTATCGACGAGCTCTTTGTCGGCGGCCGCGATCGCGCGAACCTCAAGCTCCGCTGGGATCGCGAACACAAGTTCAGCTGGCGCAATTTCTTCATCTTCACCGACCGCATGGTCCACTGGTTCGAGCGCGTCCATATTCGCCCGCTCCGCTCCATCGCACTCAAAAAAGCTGAGAGGTGGATGCTCGAGCGCTTTGAGATGAGCGATGGCCTGGGCGCCATCTACCCCGCCATGCTCAACGCCATCATCGCGCTCCGCTGCCTCGGCTACTCCCTCGATGATCCCCAGATGCTGCGCGCCATGGACGAGTTCGAACGCCTCGGCATCGACCTGCCCAACGGCAATGAGCATTACCCCGAACCCACATTCCGCATGCAACCCTGCGTCTCACCCGTCTGGGATACCGCGCAGGCCGTCTTCGCCCTCGGCGAGGCCGGCGTGGACCGCAACGATCCGCGCATGCTCAAGGCCGCCGACTGGCTCCTCTCCAAGGAAGTCCGCCACAAGGGCGACTGGACCATCAAGAATCGTAAGGCGCAGCCCGGCGGTTGGTACTTCGAGTTCAACAACGAGTTCTACCCGGACGTCGACGATACCGGCCAGGTTCTGCTCGCGCTCAATAAGATCGACAATCCCCGCGAACGCTATCAGTACGATGTCTGCCAGCGCGCCATCGACTGGATCTTCTCCATGCAGTGCCGCAACGGCGGATGGGCCAGCTTCGACAAAGACAATACCAAGATGATCTTCCAGCACATCCCCTTTGCCGATCACAACGCCATGCTCGACCCCCCCACCGTCGACATCACCGGCCGCATCCTGGAAACCCTCGCCACCTACGGCTACACCAGCAAGGACAAGCGCGTAGAGAAGGCCATCAAGTTCATCTTCAGCGAGCAGGAACCAGACGGAAGCTGGTTCGGACGATGGGGCGTCAACTACATCTACGGCACCTTCCTCGTCCTGCGCGGCCTAGAGGCCATCGGCGTCTGGAACCACGAGCCACAGGTTCAGCAGGCCGCCGAATGGATCCGCTCCGTGCAGAATGCCGACGGCGGATGGGGCGAAACCTGCGGCAGCTACGACGACCCAACCACCCGAGGCGTCGGACTCAGCACCCCATCGCAGACCGCCTGGGCCATCCTCGGCCTGCTTTCTGCCGGCGATACACGCAGCGATTCCGTCGCAAAGGGCATCAAATGGCTACTGAGCCACCAGTCGCCCACCGGCGGCTGGGATGAAACCATCGGCTCCAATATTACCCGCCAGGCCCTCTATACAGGCACCGGCTTCCCACGCGTCTTCTATCTGGCGTATTACCTTTATCGAGATTATTTCCCGCTCCTGGCCCTCACCAACTACGAAAAGGCCATCGAGCGCGCAGAATAAACAAGCGGAGGATTGAGTAGATGGCCGTACCCATTTCACAGGCTTGGACCGTTGCCACCTATGTGCTGGCGCAAAAGCTCAAGGGGCGCAAGCGATACCCGCTCGTGCTCATGCTCGAGCCGCTCTTCCGCTGCAACCTCGCATGCGCTGGCTGCGGCAAAATCCAGTACCCGGCACACATTCTCAAGCAGGAACTCACTCCCGAAGAATGCTTCCGGGCGGTCGAGGAGTGCGGCACCCCTATGGTCTCCATACCCGGCGGCGAACCCCTCCTGCACTCCCAGATCGACAAGATCGTCGAAGGTCTGGTCGCCCGCAAAAAATACGTCTACATGTGCACCAACGCCTTGCTCCTCAAGGAAAAACTCCACCTCTTCAAGCCCAGCAAATATCTCTCCTTCTCCGTCCATGTTGACGGCCAGCGCGAGCACCATGACTTCTCCGTCTGCCGGGAAGGCGGATACGACCTCGCCATGGAAGGCATCCGCGCCGCCGTCGCCGCAGGATTCCGCGTCACCACCAATACCACCCTCTTCGACGGCGCAGACCCCAACTCCGTGCGCGCTCACTTCGATGAGCTCATGGCCGCCGGCGTCGAAAGCATGATGGTCTCGCCCGGCTACACCTACGACAAGGCTCCCGATCAGAACCATTTCCTCGGCAAGGCCCGCTCCCGCAAGCTCTTCCGCATGATCCTCTCCAACCGCAAAAAGACCTGGCAGTTCAATACCCATCCCCTCTTCTCCGAGTTCCTCATGGGCAAGCAGAACTTCGAGTGCACCCCCTGGGGCATGCCCACCTTTTCCATCTTCGGCTGGCAGAAACCCTGCTACCTCCTCCAGGATGGCTACGCCGACACCTTTGCCGAGCTCATCGAGTCCACCCAGTGGGACAACTACGGCGCTAAAAGCGGCAATCCCCGCTGCGCCAACTGCATGGTCCACTCCGGCCACGAGGCCACCGCCGTCGACTACAACTTCAGCTCCCTCAAGGGATTTCTCATCACCGCCAAAAAGTATATGTTCCCCTCGCTCTATCCTGACCCCGATGCCCAGAAGATGCTCAACGACTGGAAACCCCAGCATCCCCAGCCCCTCATCCAGATTCAGGAACCCGCTGAAAAAACCATGCAGACCGTCTCAGGAGACTAGCTTCCGTGCCGACAGGACAGCAAGAGCAAAACAAGCCGGACCTGGCCCAACAGAACCCAGACGACCTCGAACACATCGCCGGCCGTGACCGCGAAAACCTCGAAGGCTGGATCCCCACTCTCGCCTCCGACGAGGAAACCCGCCACGCCCTCGAGAAAGCCTTCGACTACCGCGGAGACGTCACCATCACCCGCAAGGACGGCTCACAGGTCAGCGGCTACATCTTCGACCGCCGCCACGGCGCCACACTCGACGACTCCGCCGTCCGCATCATCCCCACCAACCAGCGCGCCAAGCTCACCATCCCCTTTGCCGACATCGCCGCCCTGCACTTCAGCGGACGCGACACCGCCGCCGGAAAATCCTTCGAGGCCTGGGTCCGCAAGTACTGGGAGAAAAAAAAACAGGGAGCAAAGGACATCAGCCTCCACCCGGAAAAACTCGACTGACCTTCAACCCTCCGCCGCAAAGCAAAAGGCATGGCTCCCGCCATGCCTTTCTCAATTTTTCACTCCGGCCCGGTAAGTGTCAGGCCCTTTCCTTCTTCTGCCTCGCACTGCTAACCGGCTCTGGCCCCATGCGCCCATACAGCGCAATCATATCCTCGTCCGCGCACACATGCTGGCCTTCCATCGCTTCCAGCCCCGGCTCCCCGGACGCCGCGCCTATCGTCCTGAAGCAGCGCAGGCAAATGCTCTCGTACCGGCCAGTCTCCATCAGGCGCCGTGCAAACCGCGCTTTTTCCGTCGTGCCCAAGCTTCGGCCTCCGCTTGCCCATAGCGGCAATTTTGCCCGAATGTTAGCACGATAAGCCCAGCGAGAAATGTGTTTTTGCGTCAAAAAAACGCAAAACAAATCCCACCCCAGCCTCGCTTCAGCACCCTGCCGGTTACCGCGCGGTGACTCACCCGCCCCCTCTATCGGCAAAGCCGTTACGAGTCCAGAATGTGCAGTTCCTTGCCCGGCTTGAAGCGCACCGCCCGGCCCGGCGCAATCGAAACCTCGGTCCCGGTCCGCGGATTTCGCCCGATCCCCGTCTTCCTCGGCCGCACGTTGAACACCCCGAACCCCCGCAGCTCTATCCTTTGACCTTCGGCCAGCGCATGCTTCAGGCTCTCGAAGACCGTATCCACGGCATGCTCGGCCTTGTTGCGTGGCAGGCCGGTACGTTCTATCACTCGATGAATTATGTCCTGCTTGATCACTTCACCACCTCGATGGAGCATGTCTTCTTATTTCACGATGCTACAGCGTGTTGCCAAAAAACTGAAGGTCTTAGCCCTCAAACGTATGCCTGCCGCCAACAGCGCCCCGCTCCTCATCCGCCATCCCCCCGCCACCCCTTCCCACTCATCCTCCCTGCCATTGTCTTCCTCTCCCCACTCCCGTAAGATGCGGCTTTTAGGGCAAATTCTTATCTTTTCGCCGCTTTTTGCGGCACCGGGAGCAGCATGTCTATCCAGAGTGATCGTTGGATCCGTGAGCAGGCCCTCAAGGGCATGATCGAGCCGTTCAGTGAAAAACAGGTACGAGAGGGCGTCATCTCCTATGGCATCTCCTCCTACGGCTATGACCTCCGCGTCTCAAACGAATTCAAAATCTTTACCAACGTCAACAGCGCCATCATCGACCCCAAAAACTTCGACGAGCGCTCCTTCGTCTCCGTCGAAGCAGACTCCGTCATCATTCCTCCCAACAGCTTCGCACTCGCCCGCTCCGTCGAATATTTCCGTATCCCCCGCGACGTCCTCACTATCTGCGTCGGTAAGTCCACTTATGCCCGCTGCGGAATCATCGTCAATGTCACCCCCTTCGAGCCCGAGTGGGAAGGCTATGTGACCCTCGAAATCTCAAATACCACTCCCCTCCCAGCCCGCGTCTATGCCAATGAGGGCCTCTGCCAGATCCTCTTTTTTAGGGGAGACGAACCATGTGAAATCAGTTACGCTGATAAGAAAGGTAAATATCAAAAGCAGCAGGGTATCGTATTACCTAAGTTATAACTAACGGGAAATGCCTCTAAACCTGAAAAGCGGCGATGCTTTAACTGTCGGCCTCGTGAATTTTGAACCGTTGCGCGTCGCGGGCCTGCGGTCCATCCTGGAAACGGACCCTCGCCTTGCTGTTCTGGTTGTCAGCGTCGAAGAGGCCTTCGCCGACTCCGCCATCGGCCTCGTTCTCTTTGGCCTGCCCTCGCCGCCCTCCTTCGGCCATCTCTCCCGCCTGCGCGTCGAGCGCCCCAGCCTCAAACTCATCGTCGTCGGCTCGCTCGGCGACGACGAAACCATCATTGACGCCATCGCTATCGGCGCCAAGGGCTACGTCGAAGACACCGCCCGCCCTGAGCAGCTTCTACAGGCCATTGAAATTGTCCACAGCGGCTCCATCTGGGCGCCCCGCCGCGTTCTCTCACTCTTTGTCGATCGCATGCTCCAGTTTTCCGCCAAGCCCGTTCGCCGCCATAACATGCGCTTCACCGAACGCGAGCAGCAGGTGCTCCGCCTCCTCGTCGCCGCCCGCTCCAATCGCGAAATCGCCGAAGCCCTCGGCATCGAGGAGCGCACCGTCAAGGCCTACGTCAAAAAGCTCATGTCCAAGGTCGGCGTCGACAATCGCGTCGCGCTCTCCCTCCACGCCGCCACCTCTGACCTGCCCGACAAATAACCCCCCGGCGCCACCGCCTCGCCTTACTTCGCCTTGCCCCGTTTCGTCAGCCGGTTCAGGAAAAACTCCTGCAAAATATCCACCGTTACATGCCCCGCCGTCGCTATGCCGAATCC
>CAZWSD010000208.1:0-6295 GCA_964636535.1 uncultured Acidobacterium sp.
CCGCAGGGTGTTTCGAAGTGGTCGTGGGTGGTGAAGAGGCTCTGGTAGAGATTGCCCTGGTCGGGCTGGACGAAGAGCTCATTGGGGCCCCAGCCGCCGGAGGCGTACTGCTGGGTGGTGCGCAGGAATTCGGAGGCGTTTTGGAGGGTGCGGAGGTATTTTTCTTCGCCGAGGACGAGGCGGGCCTTGGCTGCGGAACTGAGCGCCATGGCGTGGCTGTAGGCCTGTTTGCCGGGGAGAACGTTCTGGTTGCGCGCGAGAGGATCGAAGAAATCTCGATTGAGGAGATAGGCGATGGCGCGGTGATACATGGCGTGGTCGCCGGTGAGCTGCCATGCGGAGAAGAGATTTTCCGGCAGGATGTAAGTTTCGTCGTAGGGGGGCTTGCTTTTACCGATGCGGTCGTGGCCATGCGGAGGGATGTATGGCAAGGCGCCGTGATAGACGCGCGGTAGCAGTTCGCGAGCCTGATGGACGCCGCTGAGGTTGTAGGCGTCCATGAGGCCGATGAGGTGCTTGTCGAGGATATAGCAGGGCCAGACGTTTTGCGCGTTGGGGGCGGCGAAGACGACGTCGTCTGGTCCGATGGTTTTGGCGAAGCCTTCGACGAGTTCAGCGACTTTGGCGGCGCAGTATGGGTCGCCGGTAGTGCGGCCGATGCGGGCGATGCCTGAGATGTATTGGCCGAGCGAATGGCCGGGGACGAAGCCGTTGGGGCCATACCATCCGCCCATGGGCTCACCAGGCGCGGGCAAGCCGGCACGGAGGCGGTAGACCCTGAGGAGGCGGTCGTTGCTGAGGGCGAGATAGGAAGCGTGGACGCGGTCGTACTGTGCCTTGAGCGGACCGCCGGTGAGCTGGACTGCGCCGTATGGGAATTCTTCGAGGGGGGAGGGCTCGGCGTGATGCGCGGTGTTTTCCAGAGAATGGGCGTCGGCGAAGACGGAGGCGGCGCCGGCGAGAGCAGCGGAGGCGGCGCCGGCGAGAAAGTTTCTACGAGAGATGCGGTTGGGTTTGGGCACGGCGGATTCCGCTGGAATGGTAGCGGGCTGAAAGGATGTTTTGGAAGGGGTGAATAAAGATGCAGGTTGACCCGTGGAGCGAGGTCTGTTCTTATCAAGTCATTCGATGCAGCGCTTTGTGATCATTCCGGCCGACAAAATCCGAATCATTCCGGTCGCGGGGATTATTGGCTCCCCATAGGGAGCGGGCGGCTGGCGAAACAGGCTTGAATCAACACCAGACCACCAGCTCCCTGAGCGTGGTGGTTTTTATTTTGGCGAGGCAAGGTCAGGAGTAGAGGCATGAGCGTGACACTCAAGGGAGTTGAGCAGGCGCGGCAGCGGATAGCGGGCAGCATATATTTTTCGCCGGCGCCGCGGTCCGAGGCGCTTTCACGGATGACGGGGCAACAGGTGTATCTGAAGCTGGATAACCTGCAGCGGACGGGAGCGTTCAAGGAGCGCGGGGCACTGAACAAGATTCTGACGCTGACGGCGGAGGAGAAGCGGCGCGGAGTGATTGCTGCGAGCGCGGGCAATCACGCGCAGGCGGTTGCGTACCACGCGACGGCGCATGGATTGCGGGCGCGGATTGTGATGCCGCTGATGACGCCGCTGGTGAAGACGGCCGCGACGGCAGGGTATGGCGCGGAGGTGGTGCTGCACGGTGCGAATTACGACGAGGCGTACCGGGAAGCGCTTCGTCTGGCCGAGCAGGACGGCCTGACATTTCTGCATCCCTTTGACGATGAGGTGGTGATGGAGGGCCAGGGAACCATTGGGCTGGAGTTGCTGGAGCAGGTGCCGGGGCTGGAGGCGGTCGTGGTTCCGATTGGCGGCGGGGGGCTGATCGGCGGGTTGGCATGCGCGATCAAGGAATCGAATGCGAAGATACGCGTGATAGGGGTGCAGACGGAGCGTCTGCCCTCGATGTTGCGGGCCGCGGAGGCGGGCGCGCCGGTGACGATTCCCGCGGAGGCTACGATTGCGGACGGGGTTGCGGTGCGTCGCGCGGGCGAGCGCACATTGCCGCTAGTGCAGCGTTATGTGGACGAGCTGGTGACGGTGGACGAAGAGGAGATTGCGCAGGCGATCCTGGTGCTTTTGGAGCGCGAGAAGACGCTGGCCGAGGGAGCCGGCGCGATGGCGCTGGCGGCGCTTCTGCAGGGGAAGACATCGCTGAAGGGGCAGCGCACGGCCGCGCTGGTGTGCGGAGGAAATATTGATGTGAGCCTGCTGGCGCGGATTATTGAGCGCGGGCTGGTAAAGGACGGACGGAGGACGCGGCTGCGGATTCATTTGACGGATCGTCCTGGGGCGTTGCACGGGTTGACGAGGATCCTGGCTGATGCGCGAGCGAACATAGTGCAGACGGCGCACGACCGGGCGCATTACGGCGTGAGCCTTGGGGACACGGTGATCGATATTACGCTGGAGACGCGCGGAGACGAGCATATAGAGGAGATTCGGAATCTGCTGCGTGACGCGGGTTACCGGCACGAGCGGATTGACTGATTAAGGGGACAATTCGGAAGAGGCTGCGGATATTTTGAAAATGTTCTATCCTTCTCGCTAAATCGATTTGATTATCTGGGTCGGTGATCGCAGGATCGGGTGCGATTGGGGACCGGGTGAAGAGAGTTCGGCAGAAGGGGGCGCGGGAGAATACGTTTGCCAGCCGCGCGCAGGGGTGCATCGAGATGAGGGGTGGGGATTTCAGCGTGAAGATGGCGGCGTGGCTGGTTGTTTTGGGATTTGCCGCGAGTAACGCCTGGGCGCAGCCGGGCGGCGTGATCGCACCGGGCAATGGCGTGAGCGCGGAGCACGGGCGAGTGGTGATCACGAAGGATCGCACGACGATGATGCTGGAGCCGTACGCGCCGAATGTGATTCGGGTGAGCATCAGCCGGTTGAAGGCATATGCGCTGGCGCCGCCGGGATACGGGATTATCGCTAAGCCGGACGCGAGCGGTTGGAAGCTTGAAAAGACGGCAAACGGGGAAACCTATGCGTCGTCCCGTCTGGCGGTGACGATCCTGGGTCCGCCGAAGCATCACAGTCCGCATCTTCTCAATCAGGGAGTGATTGGAGAGTTCTTTGGAGCGAGCGGCGGCCAGGGGTACGGAAATATTCCGCTGCGGTTTTCGCTTCCGGATGGGAAGACGGTGGTGAAGCTGGAGAGCTGGTCGATGAACAAACCCAGCTACGGCAGCGGGAATACGGAGATTCTTGAGGACAGGAGGCCTTCGGATCCGCCTTTCTATACCGTGGGTGCGACCTTCAGCGTGCAGCACGGGGAGCATTACTATGGGCTGGGCGAGAACCAGGGCGGAAGGCTCGACCATCGAGACCAGAGCGTGCGCTGCTGGAGCGATTACGGCGCGCCGGGCGGCGAGAGCTTTTGTGTGCCTTTCATGGTTACGAATAAGGATTACGCCGTACTTTGGGACAACCCGTCGAAGACGACGGTGAACCCGCACTTCAATGACCGGACGACGTGGTCGTCGCAGGTGGGGCAGCGGGTTTCGTTCTTTGTGGTCGTGGGCAAGACCGCGGACAAACTGTACGAGGGTTATCGACTGCTGGCGGGGCCGACGCAACTGCTACCGAAGGGTGCGTATGGATTTACGCAGTCGAAGGAGCGCTACGGCACGCAAGCCGAGATCTTGCATGTGGCGAAGGAGTATCGGGAGCGGCATTTGCCGTGCGACTACCTGGTGGTGGATTTCTTCTGGTACCCGAAGATGGGGCAGTTCAGCTTCACCAAGAAGGATTGGCCGGATCCGACGGAGATGAATGCCGAGCTGCACAAGATGGGGTTCCATACGCTGATCAGCGTGTGGCCGCGGTTTGCGCCTGGGTCGCGGTACTACGACATGCTTCGGAAGAAGGGTTGGTTCTATCACCTGGCCGACGGCAAGCCGACACAGACGAACGAACTTCCGGGGAACATGACGGGATCGAATCTCGATATGACGAACCCGGCGGCGGCACGGTGGTTCTGGCAGATGATTGACCAACACGTGATGAGCAAGGGCTTCGACGCGATCTGGACCGATGAGACGGAGCCGGATATTCCGCCCAATGGCAGCTACTATTACATCGGGCCTGGAACAGAGTACTTCAACGTCTATCCGCTGTTTGAGACGAGTGCGGTGTACCAGGGCATGCGGCGGGATACGAAGCAGCGCGCAATGATTCTGGCGCGTGCCGCGTATACGGGCGCGCAAAGGAACGGGACGATTTTCTGGTCGTCGGATATTTCGCCGACGTGGGACACGCTGCAGCGGCAGGTTCCGGCGGGTCTCGATGTGACGGCATCAGGGATTCCGTATTGGACTGACGACGTGGGCGGATTCTGGAGCTTGCCGCCGGTGGATCATCCTGCGCATAAGCCGCTGATCAGTCCGGCGGGAGCGCGGGCGAATGTGGGCGATGATGTGGATTATCCGGAGCTGTATGTGCGCTGGTTTGAATACGGGGTATTCATGCCAATATTTCGCACGCATGGGATGCGGCGCTTCAATACGCCGTGGTCGTATGGAAAAGAGGCGACGCCGATTCTGGAGAAGTATTTGAGGATGCGGTATGCGCTGATTCCATATATTTATTCGTGCGCGTATCAGACATACAGAACGGGCGCACCATACATGCGCGCGTTGTTCATGGATTTTCCGAATGATCCGAGGGTGGCTAGTCTGACGCACGAGTTTATGTTCGGGCCGGACTTGCTGGTAGCTCCGGTGACGCACCAGGGGCAGACGAGCCGCAAGGTATATCTGCCGGCTGGAACAGACTGGTACAACTACTGGACGAACAAGGAGTACCACGGCGGGCAGACGATTGTGGCAAATGCGCCGATCAATATAATCCCGCTGTTTGTGAGGGCAGGATCTATTTTGCCGCTGGGCAAGCCAGTGGAAGACATGGAGCAGCACCAGGGGCTGAAGGAAATTCGGATTTATCCGGGCGCGAATGCGACGTTTAATCTGTATGAGGACAACGGCAAGACGTATGACTATAAGAAGGACGGCCGGATAACCGTGTTGCACTGGGATAACGAGGACCGTCGCTTTACGCATAGTGGGGCGAAGGCGTGGTCTGTGCCGGACAATGAGCTGGTGAAGGTGATTCAGGCGTCAAAATAGGGCAGGTCAGGACCGGCATATCGAACAGAGTTGGTAGGCATCACGTTCCGGATTTGCGGTGGCAGGGAACGGCTAGGATGGGGCAGGGGCATTCGTTGGCGATGTGACGAACGGTGCTGGCCCATTCGGCGGCGGTGTGGCGTCGGAGTCCGACGACGAGGAGATCAGCGCGGGCGGTGCAGGCGGCATTGAGGATGCCGGAGACTTCCGCGGCTTCGAGGATTTGAGTTTTCAAATGGACATTTCTGTTGGCGGCCTCCTGCTGGGCTCGAGCCTGCAGGGATTCGAGGTGCTGGCGGCGCTCGTGTTGCATTGATTCGGGCAGGTCAGGAGCGAAGCTGCCGGCAATGCTGACATAGCCGGGCAGGGGCTCGAGCACGGTGACGAGGGTAGTGGTTGCGCGGAGCGCGGAGGCGAGGTCGAGACCTGTGTGAAGGGCGCTTTCGGCCTCAGGGGAGTCATCGTAGGCAATAAGAATTCGGTCGAACATGATTCCTCCAGCAAATGCGGACGGACAATGTTTAGATGAGGTTTTGATTCGGGGCGGATGAGGAAACCAAAGACACGGGTATGCCCGGAGGATCAGTGAAGATTGGGATATTGCCAGGGGAGGTGCGGGGATGGAAGCCGGCATCACGAAGACTGTCTGCGGCAAGGGAGAAGTCCTCGGATGTCGGTAGCATCAGCTCCCAGATGAGCAGGCCTGTGTTCGCATCATCGTGCGCGGGTGATGCGGCGGGTTACCTGGGCGCGGCACGGAGCTGAGAAAGGATCTGCAGAAGAGAGCGGAGGTCGGCCTTGGTTACGCCGGGAAACTGCTCTTTGTGGAAGGCGATGAGGCTAGCGTCGATCTTCTTTAGCAGCTTTTGGCCGGCGGCGGTAATGCAGCTCGTCACCTGGCGGCGATCCTCGTAGCCGCGGTTTCGCTTGACCCAGCCGGATTCTTCCAGACGGTCGAGGAGGCGGGAAGCATCCGGCGTGGGCGTGACCATGCGTTCGGCGATCTGGTTGCGGCCCAGGCCGCTGAGGCCTGCCCCACGCAGGATTCTCAAGACGTTGTACTGGGACTGGGTGACGCCAAAGGTTTTCAGAAACTGATCGGTGCGGTGGGATAGCTCGGCGCTGGTGCGGACCAGGCTCAGGTAG
>CAZWSD010000209.1:0-6292 GCA_964636535.1 uncultured Acidobacterium sp.
GAGTGAGCCAGCGCACAGGTGTGGAGGGCCACCAATGCAGGACGAGCAGGAAGAGAGACGGCCTTCAAAGTGGTTGATCGCCGTGCTGGCGGCCGCATTTGTAGCGGCCGTGGCGGGGCTGCTCTGGAGCTATTCGCTGGCCGGGCGGCTCACGCACGCCGAGGCGCAACTCGCCGCCACCCAGCAACAAAACCAGCAACTTGCAAGGGCGCTCGACGAGACGAACGCGAAGCTCCGAATCACCCGAAGAACGCTCGGGCACCGCCTGGGCCTCACCCAAAGGGAGCTGCAGCGCCGCGCCGAGGAATTGCTCCATCGACAGCAGAGCGCCGCCCAGCAGCTCGAGCAGGACCAGCAGAACACCCAGACGCAGATGTCCTCGGTCTCAAGCGACGTCGGCGGGGTTCAGACGGACCTGAACCAGACAAAGTCGCAGCTGGCCACCGACGAAGCGCAAATGAAAAAAATGCAGGGGGATCTCGGCGTCCAGAGCGGGCTCATTGCGACCAACGAACGAGAGCTCAAAGTGCTCGAACAGTTGGGCGAACGCAACTATTATCCGTTTACCCTCAGCAAGGGCAGGAAACAGTCCGTGGCAACGGTGGCGCTGGATCTGCGACGCGTCAACGTCAAACACAAAACCTACACAATAACGATTTTCAGTGGCAAGCGGAAGATCGAGAAAAAGAATCGGTCGCTGGACCAGCCGGTGCAGTTTTACGTCAGCAAGCAGCACCTGCTGTTTGAGCTGGTGGTAAACAAGCTGAGCCGCAACGAAGTGCAGGGGTACATATCGACGCCGAAGAGCGCGCCCCAGCCAGCAGGCGGCCAGCCAGCCGTGACCGGGCAGTAAAGAACCGGCCAGGGAAAGTGCGTCTGTCAGCCAGACCCTAGTGGTGCGAAGGCAGATGCTTGCGCACCCGTTCGGCCAGTTCTTCGGGGTAGAGGCGCCCGGTCCAGACGGCGACAGAGACGAATAGCAGCACACCGCCGCAGAGAACCTGGTAAAGTTCCGTCTGCCGGCGTTCCCGATCCTGGGCGAGGAACTCGTCCAGCAGCGCGGGCCGATGCGTCGCGGCCAGCTCTTGGTTCAGCCGCTGCGCGTTGCAGTAATGGTGCTGGAAGAAGTTCCAGCCGGCGACCCCCAAAAGGATTAGGGCAAGGCACAAGGAGATTCCGGCAACCCACCTGCGCATGAGTTTTGCTCCCTTGGGGCAGAAGCATAGCATGGCGTCGCCCTGGAAGCGCCAGCAAAAAGGTATGCGCTCCCAGCGAAACGCGGCTTCTTCCGCTTCATGCGTTTGGCCACAGCGCCCAAACAACCCCGATCCGTGGGTGACATCTTAGTGCTGCCAGCCCGAGCTCGTTTGGTTGCCTTTCAGCTGCAGAACCAGGTTGTTCTGATGCTTCCAGACGATGACAATGTGAAGCTTGGTTCGGGCCTGCCACTGCTGAAGGGTGATGGGGTAGTGGTACACGAGCTGGCCGGTGACCACCTGCCCTGGCTGGAGCGTGATATCCCGGCGGAGCGGCGGAGCTTCCTTTGACTTGAGCTGCGGGTATGCCAGAAACACGCGCTCGAAGTCCCTGTGGCTCGCGGCGCCGTCTTCGTAGGTGTCAGAGTTGGGGATGTACAGGTAGGAATCGAGGTCGAAGATGCGAATGGGGACCTTGGCCGTATTCTTGACCTGAACATTGGCCAGAAGCATGACTTCATTGAAAGTCTCGGGCTGCCCGCTGATGCCGCCAGCGATGACCCCGCCGCCGCTGGTGTTGTGAATCGGGAAGACGTCGATCGAAAGAACTCTCCCCTGGCTGGCCGGAGGCGGCGTGTCGAAGTAATAGAACCCCGCGATGACGGCGGCGATGATGCAAAGCGCGGCAATGACCGAGATGGCGGCGGTGAGCGCGGAGCCGCGTTCGCGATGCTGAGGAAATGCGGTGGGCGGTGTCATGGGGGAAAGTGTAATCCTCTTTTGCGTTTCTTGGTCACGGCAGCTTCAGGAGCGCGGGCGGAGCGCGGCGAGAAATTTTTGGGCCGAAAGAGTGTTCAGGACGTCCTTGCGCGTCAGCCACGCTCGACGGAGCTGCCGCAGGCCGTACTCGATATTGGCGAAGTGGGTCGTGTGATGCGCGTCGGTATTGATGACAATCTTGCAGCCCTTCTCATGCGCCAGGCGGAGGTGAATGTCGCCCAGATCGAGCCGTTCCGGTGAGGCATTCTGCTCCACCGCAACGCCCAGCTCAGCGCAGCGGTCAAGAACGGCCGGCAGATCGAAGTCGAGGGGCTCGCGGCGCAGGAGCAGCCGTCCGGTAGGATGCCCGAGGATACGGACATAGGGGCTCTCGACCGCGCGGAGGATGCGGTCGGTCATCTGCTTGCGGGGCTGATTGAAAAGCGTGTGGACGCTGGCGATAACGATGTCCATTTCCGCGAGGACGTCGTCGGGAAGATCGAGTTGGCCGTCGGCCAGAATGTCCACCTCGATGCCGGTCAAGACGCGGATGCGGCCCTCCATTTCCTCGTCGACCTCGCGGATGCGCTTGATGTGCGCGCGGGCGCGTTTCGGGTCGAGGCCGTTGGTCATGGCGAGGTTTTTCGAGTGGTCCGTGATGGCCATGTACTGGTAGCCGCGTTCGAGGGCGCACTCGGCCATTTCGCGTATCGAGCAGCGGCCGTCCGTGGCGGTGGTGTGGGCGTGGACGTCGCCCTGAATGTCCTTGAGCTCGATCAGGCGAGGCAGGGTGTGCTTCTCGGCGGCTTCAATCTCGCCAAGATTTTCGCGAAGGTGGGCGGGAATCCACTCCAGGCCCAGCGCGGAGTAGATCTCTTCTTCCGTTTTTGCGGCCACCACCGACCCATCCTGCACGCGCGCAAGGGCGTATTCGCTGAGCGTGTAGCCCCTCTTCAGAGCCCGCTGGCGGAGCGTCACGTTGTGGGACTTGGACCCGGTGAAATACTGCAGCGCGGCGCCGTAGCAGACCTCCGGTAGAAGCCGGACGTCAACCTGCATGTTATTGCGAAGCTTGAAGCTGACCTTGTTCTGGCCGTGGGCCAGCATGCCGACTATCGCCGGGTAGGCGGCAACGTATTTCGCCGTGGCCGCGGAGTTGTCTTCCTCGCAGGCCGGGCCGGAGATGAGAACGTCAAGATCCCCCACGGTTTCGCGGCCACGCCGGTAAGAGCCGGCGAGCGTGATCTGGTTGAGCCCGTCGAGCCGGCGAAGATATTCGAAAAAGACTCCCGCCTCGCGGTCCGCGACGTTGAGCAGAAATCGCCCGGTGTGCTGGTGGTACTCCTCGATGGATTTCTTCAGGTTTTCAATGGTCTTTGCGCCGAAGCGGGGAAGGTTGTCGAGCTGGCCCGCCTTGAGGGCCGCTTCGAGTTTGGCGACCGATGCGATCTGCAGCGAATCCCAGAGCAGGGCGATGGTCTTCGGGCCCATGCCGGGGAGCTTCAGCAGTTCGAGAATGCCTGCGCCGTATTTTTTGATGAGATCTTTGTGAGGCGAAAAGTCGCCTTTGTCCTCGATGGCCGCGATGTTTTCCGCCATCCCTTTGCCGATGCCCGGAATCTCCTGGAGCTGCTTGGCGTCGTGGGCAATCTCACTCAGGCCGACGGTGATAGAGTGAATGGATTCGGCCGCCCGCCGGTACGAACGGATGCGGAAGGAGTCGCCGCCGTCGATTTCCAGCAGGTCGGCGGTCTCCTCGAGCAGTTGCGCGATTGAGCGGTTATCCATCGCTGTTGATTAGAGCATGGAACGGCCGCCGGTGATGCTTGGGAGAGACAGCCCTTGGCCTTTAGCCTCTCGCTCGTGGCGCGGAGTCGCAGGTCTTTGACCGCCGCTTGCCCCAGGGCTCATCCGAAGAACAGCGATTCGACCAGGACGATGAGCGACAGAATCAGGACCGCGACCGACACATCGAGAAGCAGGACGAGCTTGGTGCGGGGATAGAGCTGCTTATAGTGCTTTCTCAGATCGCGGCTGCGGCGCACCGACCAGATCCGCTCCTCGGGAGGCAGATGCCGGTTGACGCGGCCAGCCATGATGCGCGAAACCAGGACCGACACAAGGGCGGACCACGCCACAATCGCGGCGGCAAGAATCGACGATGGCGAAGCAAAGGAGGTTCCTGACATGACGGCCTACATGACTATCCAAACACAGACGGCGGGCGGCGTGATCACGGGACAGCGGTTGGCTCACCTTTCCCCGGCGGCAGGATGTGGATCGATGCCCCTCTGCAGGGATGCAGGTGCGTGCAGGCAACTGGCTGGAGCGACTGGCTGAGGCACACCTGCACCGAGCTGAGTTGGTTGCGGTAGCAACTCAGGTTGATGTTGGCGGCGGAGAACGACGGGTTGGCGCGCAGAAACATGGCGAGGATTTTCCGCGGCGGCACGTTGGCCGCATGGCGCAGCTCAACGAAGAAGCGCGGAATCTTGACCGCGTCATAGGCCTTTTGCGCGTCCGTAAAGAATTGATTCCCGGTCAGCAGGGTGCACTCCCCGTGCTTGTGCCACTCGTGATGGAGAAGGGAAAGGCTCGGCGTCATGCCGAGCCAGTGGGAGTAGCTGGTCGGCGGCGGCTCGTGGCCGTCGCAGTTCGCCGGCCACGAGCCGTTGTTGTATTGCGGCCACAGGCCGTGCAGGACAAACCCGGGATGGGCCCGGCACTCCGGGCTGGATACCACATGGGCGCAGAATTGAGGCGCCCACGAGAGGTCGAGCACGTAGTAATCGAAGCGGCCCGGCGTGCCCGGCTTCTGCGCTCTAGCCGGCGGGACCGCGAGGCCGAATAGGGCGAGCAATGACAGGAGGAACGGGAAAATGCGACGCAGTTTCATCGAAAGGCTCTCCTTGGCGATGGATGAGAGAGGAATCGAAACCATGCAGTCAGAGTAACGGGTGTTCCCTTCCACGTTTGTGAATCTTGCGGCCCCGGCCTTATCGGCTTCAGAGGAATTGAATGGCTGGAGACAAAATTCAATGGTTTCTTTGCCGAAGTAGTCAGCTTATGAGATGGCATCCGAGAGCCCCGGTATCCTCAATCCGGCCCTGCGCGCTCTCCCGAAGGGGCAGCCCACGCTCCCAGGCGACGGAAATCGACCTCACCTCGCGCGGCGGTGCCGCAACCCTCCCCATCCCCTCCTTGGCCCGGGAAAAATCAGCCGAATCCCTTACCTCGCCTCCGGCAAAAAATGCACTCTTGCTGCCGGCGCCCTGCCCTCAAAACCTTCCGGGAATTAACCCAAAAACTGATATCCTGTGAGTAGAGACTCCCAAAAAGCGGCCATCCAGGCCGCTTTTTCCGTGTCCAAAAGACGTAAAAACCGGTCAACTCAATAGAATCAATTATTTCCCCACAAAAACACCCGGGATACCCAGCCCCATAAACGATAGTCAGCCACATGAAATCAACAACTTACTCACAAAAACCATGGGAATCTCCAAAGCTCTTTAAAATCCGCCACCCCCCCGGATAATTTGCGGCTAAATCACTGAAAAAAAGCAGAAACATGCTTTTGCGCAAAAGGCGCGCCCATCCGCGCGGCCAGCACCCCAAAGCCTCCGCGGCCTTGCTTGGCGATCTTTGCGGTCCTTGCGGTCAATCCCCCCGCTGCCATCCGGAAGCAAGCCCCTGTAGGAAAATACCCCCATGGACTCCGTGCGAATCGACAAATGGCTCTGGGCCGCCCGCTTCTTCAAGACCCGCGCCCTCGCCGCCAAGGCCTGCGACCTCGGCCGCATCCAGGCCAACGGAAACGACGCCAAGCCCGCCCGCGACCTCCGCCCCGGCGACCGCCTCCTCATCCGCACCGAGCGCAGCGACTTCGAAGTCGAGGTCAAAGCCCTCAGCCAGATGCGAGGCCCTGCCGCCGTCGCCCAAACCTTGTACGAAGAATCCGAAGCCAGCCGAGCTGCCCGCGCCCAGCTCGCCGCCCAGCGCAAAGCCATGGCCGAAGTCGGAGCCACCGACACGGGCCGCCCCTCCAAGCGCGACCGCCGCCTCATCAACCGCATGCGCGGCCGCAACTAACCCGCCGTCGGCTCCTGAACCGCCCTGGGCGCCGCGAAAAATGCCTCCACGTCCCCTAGCTCCTGCGTCACCCGGTAGCGCGGCAGGCTCTCCATAAACACCCGCCCGTACCGCTGCGTCTGCAGCCTCGGGTCCAGCAGCACCAGCACCCCCCGGTCCTGCACCGACCGGATCAGCCGCCCGAAGCCCTGCTTCAGCGTGATCACCGCCGCAGGCACCTGGAAGTCGAAGAACGGCTTGCCGCCCGC
>CAZWSD010000210.1:0-6279 GCA_964636535.1 uncultured Acidobacterium sp.
CCGCTGGCAAAACGACGACCCCACGCCAATCCTCCCCTGGCTGGGCGGGCCCCCAGGCAACTCACGCAGTCATAACCAAAAGTGATCTCATCCGAAAGGATTTCCTTATGAGCAGTGTCCGTGTTCTCGTCGGAACCCACAAAGGCGCGTTTGTCCTCACCTCCGATGGCAAACGCAACGACTGGAAAATCAGCGGCCCCTTCTTCGCCGGCTTTGACATCTACCATGTCAAAGGCTCGCCCGCGGACCCCAACCGCGTCTATGCATCCCAGACCAGCGGCTGGTTCGGACAGATCCTCCAGCGCTCCAACGACGGCGGACAAACCTGGGAGCCCGTCGGCAACAAGTTCGCCTACGAAGGTGAAACCAGCACCCATCAGTGGTACGACGGCACGCCACACCCCTGGGAGTTCAAGCGCGTCTGGCATCTCGAACCTTCCCTCACCGATCCCGATACCGTCTACGCCGGCATTGAAGACGCCGCCATCTTCCGCTCCACCGACGGCGGCCTCAACTGGACCGAGTTCCCCGGCCTGCGCCACCACGGCACCGGACCACACTGGCAGCCAGGTGCCGGCGGCATGTGCCTCCACACCATCATCCTCGATCCCTCCGACCCGGCCCGCATCTACATCGCCATCTCCGCCGCCGGTGCCTTCCGCACCGACGACGGCGGCGCCACCTGGAAGCCCATCAACCGCGGCCTCCACTCCCAGTACATCCCAGATCCCAATGCAGAAGTCGGCCACTGCGTCCATCACATCGCCATGCACCCGTCGCGCCCCGGCGTGCTCTTCATGCAGAAGCACTGGGACGTCATGCGCTCCAACGACGCCGGCGACAACTGGCACGAGATCAGCGGCAATCTCCCCACTGACTTCGGCTTCGTCATCGACATCCACGCCCACGAGCCCGAAACCCTCTACGTCGTCCCCATCAAGAGCGACTCCGAACACTTCCCCATTGACGGCGCGCTCCGGGTCTACCGCAGCCGCACCGGCGGCAACGAGTGGCAACCCCTCACCGCCGGCCTGCCCCAGAAAGACTGCTACGTCAACGTCCTCCGTGACGCCATGGCCGTAGACTCCCTCGATCAATGCGGCGTCTACTTCGGCACCACCGGCGGTCAGGTCTACGCCTCACCCGACGCGGGTGACACCTGGTCGCCCATCATCGAAAACCTCCCCGCCGTCCTCTCCGTCGAGGTGCAGACCCTCTCATGAGCAGCCCCACCCCACCCGCCGGTGTCCGCGTCGAACTCCCCCACCACCTGCGCACCCTCGCGCACACCGGCATTGAGGTCCAACTCGCAGTCCCCCCGCCCGTCACCATCAACTCCGTCCTCGACGCCCTCGAGGCCCGCTACCCCATGCTCCGCGGCGCCATCCGCGATCACGTCACCGGCCAGCGCCGTCCCTTCCTGCGCTTCTTCGCCTGCCGCCAGGATCTCTCCCTCAACTCACCCGACGCGCCCCTCCCGCTCGCTGTCATCTCCGGCGCCGAACCCCTCATCATCCTCGGCGCCATCGCCGGCGGCTGAATCCCACCACCTCACCGCGTCAGCCATCCCCGTGCCCGCACCGTCAAAAATGCATACGGAAATATCCAGAACATCAGAAAAAACGAAAAGTACTCAAACAATATCCCGTACACAAAATTCATCGACCGCTCGCTCCGCAGGTAATAAAGCGAGTACAACCCCGATATCAGCCCCATCGATACCAGCAGCCGGGGCAACACCAGCGGGTGAAACACGAACGCCAGCAACAGCAGCCCCATCGCAAGCCCCATCACCGGATACCGCAAATTCGTAATCCCGCAATCGAAAATCGCCATCAGACGCTGCACCACAGGCCGATGCGGCAGCACCCACAGCAACCTTACTTCCTCCCGAATAAAACTTCGGTTCCAGCGTAGAAACATCTTGCATAACTGCCGATACCTTGTCGGCACCACCGTCAGCACCGTCGCCGCATTCTGGTATACGCTGTCATATCCCAGCCGCATCACGTCGTTCGTCATCGCGCGGTCTTCGCCGATCGTCGCCCGCACTCCCAGGAACGTCTGGTGCAGCCACCCCTCCAGCACCTCCCGCACCGCGATCGCACGGTACGCCGATAACGCTCCAGGACTGCAATACACCGTCCCAAACGTCGACTGGTACGCCCGCACAAAATCGAACGCCAGCATAAATCGAACATGCAGCATCCGCGGTATAACCCCTGCCTGCTGGTTGTACACCAGCACCTTGCCCGCCACCACCCCTACCCGCGGATTTGCAAACGGGCCGGCAAGCGCCAGCAGCGAATCCCGCGAAACCACGCTGTCCGAGTCCACCGTCACAAACACCTCCCCAGTCGCCAGACCAAACCCGGCCGCCAAAGCCTCCCGCTTGCCGCGATTCACCTCCAGCCGCACCGCCCGCACACGATCCCCATGCCGCGCCACCGCGCGCTCGATGTGCTCCCACGTATCGTCCCGGCTCCCGTCGTCCACCACAAAAATCTCCAGCCGGTCCGCCGGATACCGCGCCGCCACGATCGAATCAATCGACTTCGCCACCATCGGCCCTTCGTTGTACGCCGGTATAACGACTGACAACCGCGGCGCATCCTGCATCGTCGCCAACGGAAACGGCTTGTACGTAAACCACAACAGCGTCCGAAACAGCATCAAAAGCGTGCCCATCATGAACCAAAGCACGCTCGGCCGGAACAGGATCGCGTCCAGCCCGTGCGCCTCTTCCACACGCACCAGCGGATAAAACGCCTGCACCCAGATACTGATGCAGATCAGCAGCGCCAGCCCCGTCAAAATTGCCGCCTTCAACACCCAGTCCCAGTGGTCCGGCTTCGCCACTGACTCAAACTGCGCATCGAATAGCTCGCGCCCATCGTCCGCGTTCATCAAAGCCCCCACTTACGCCCGATGAGACACATTATTAGCCCTATTTCAATGGCGGAAAAGTGCGCCCGTCACATCAAAACTCTTCACCAGCAGTCGCACCTTTTACCCCGCATCGCCCCCCGCGCCTCCGCTATGATCACCGGTACCACCGCCAGCGCCGCCGCCGAATCCATCCACGCCACATGCCACGCGGCATTCACCGCCAGCCCCGCCAGCGTAATCGCCGCAAGATAAGCGCATGTTGCCGACTGTACCGCATCGGCGGCCATCGCCCTATCCCCGCGTTTCCGCGCCAGCCGCCGCTTCTGCCACGCCAGCAGCGGCATGGCCGCCAGCGCGGCCGCGGTTATCACCATCCCCGGCACGCTTGCCTCCGGCCGTGCCCCCGTTACCAGCGTCGCCACCGCAAGCCCCGTTACCACCAACGCCAGCGCATACAGCAGCACGCCCGCCATGCGCGCTGCCCGCGCCTCACTCACTCGCGGCACCGCGGCAATCTCCGCCAGCACCACCCCCGCCGAGAGCAGCTCCACAAAACTGTCCGCGCCAAAGGCCAGCAGCGCCGGACTCCCGGCCCGCAGCGCGCTCCACAACGACACCACGCACTCCACCACCATCCACGCTATCGTCGCGCCCTGCAGCCACAGCGCGTATCTCCGCTGCTCCCCGTTCCTCCACACATCGCGGGCAGCGCCGCCGCACTCCCTTACCTCCGTCATGCCCTCATCCTAACTCCGCTTTGCATCTTGCCGGCCCTTCAGTCATAGCGCTCAAACACAATCTGCTTCCGATTCCACCCCATCCCTTTCAGCAGATTCCGCGTCTCCGCCACCATCTCGTTCAACCCGCAGATATACGCGTGCATCCCAAATGGCGAACCCTCCTGACCCACTGCCTCGCCCTTTTGCTCAGACCTCTCCTCCACGATCCGCGCCACATGCTCCTGCACGTGCCCCCGCAATCCCTCCCACTCCGCGCCCTCACGGCTCAGCGTCTTCAGGTATCTGAAATTTCTCCGCCCCGCCGCCACCCTCTCGAAATACTCCCCGTAATACAGCTCCGTCCGGTATCGCGTCCCATACACCAGCCAGATTTCCCGCCCTTCCGATCGATCCTCGCCACCCTCCGGAAATAGCCACTCCACGTAGCTTCTGAAAGGCGCAATCCCCGTCCCCGTCGCCACAAATATCGAGTCCGTCAACGGCTGCTTCAGCACAAACATCCCATGCGGCCCGTCGAACTCCACCTCCTCGCCCGCCTCCAGATCGCACAGCAGATTCGAAAAGAACCCTCCCGCCACCCGATTCACGCACAAATCAAACCCTCCCCGCCGCGGCGCAGACGCTATCGTGTAAGCCCGCCTCTGCTGCTTCCCATTCCCGTCCACTCCCACCAGCGAGATAAATTGCCCCGGCTCAAACTCAAATCTCTCCACCTCCAACACCCGAAACTCCAGGTGGTAGCACTGCTCCCTCTCTGAAAGCAGAACCTTCTTCACTACCTCTCCTCGATAACGCCGCCGATCCATTTCCATTGCTCCCCTTGAGTACCTTTCATAACCCTCTAACACAACCGGCTCAATATCTCTAGGAAACCCTCGACACAGGGAGCATATTTCCATATGCTTGTGCAAATCCTCGCGACCCGTCGCCTCCACCCCGTTCTTCAAATGCAAGCCCTTCACATCGACATCGTCTCCATCCTCCAGCCACCCGGCCGCATCCTCCATCTCAAAGGATCCATCGTCCTCGGCAACCTCCACACCTTCCGCGCCGACCTCCGCAAAGACTACTCCCTCCTCACCATCCTCGACCTCTCCGACGTCTCGCACATGGACTCCACAGGCCTCGGCGAAATCGTCAACTTCTACTCGGCCTGCCGACGCCTCGGCGGACAACTCATCCTCGTCGCCCCTTCTCCCCACATCGCCGCCATGCTTCGCATGACCCGCGCCGATACCATCCTCAAGATCCTCCCGGATATCCAATCCGCCCTCTCCCAGGCCAGGCTCTCCTAGACCCGCGTACCCCATCGCCGCCCCCAATCCCGCAGGCCTTCTTCATCTCCTCTGCGTCCCCAGACCCCCTCCCTGCATCAAACCCGTAAATGCCACCGCCCCTCCAACGCCTTACCGTGGTGGCCTTGCGTAACCAATTGCCGGCGCAATCACTCTAACCAGCCAGGAGGAGCAGAGAGCCTTGTCCACCTTGACCAGCCCCCCTGCCGCGCAGTCCCGGCCCGCGGACCTCAGCTCCCGGTTCACCTCTGTCCGCGCACAATCCCTCGCCCTCTGCCAGCCGCTCTCGCCAGAGGACATGATGGTCCAGTCCACACCCGAGGCCAGCCCCGCCAAATGGCACCTCGCCCACACCACCTGGTTCTTTGAGACCTTCATCCTCCGCGAATTCTCGACCCGCTACAACCCCTTCCATCCCGATTTCCTCTGGCTCTTCAACAGCTACTACAACGGCGTCTCCGCCCAGCCCCGCAAACAACTCCGCGCCACCTTCTCCCGGCCCTCCCTCGCCCAAATCCTCGACTACCGCTACCACGTCGACTCCGCCATCCAGTCCCTCCTCGCGCAGGACCCTCCGCCCCAGGCCCTCTCCCGCCTCATCCTCGGCCTCCATCACGAGCAGCAGCATCAGGAACTCCTGCTCACCGACATCAAGCACGCCCTCTTCACCAATCCCCTCCAGCCCGCCTACCTCCAGGGCTCCCTCGCCGCATCCGCCGCAGCTCCACCGCTCGCCTTCCACGAATTCCGCGGCGGCATCCACCAGGCCGGCCACTCCGGCTCCGGCTTCTCCTTCGACAACGAACTCCCACGCCACAACGTCTATCTCCAGCCCTTCCGTCTCGCATCCCGACCCGTCACCTGCGCCGAATACCTCGAGTTCATCCTCGACGGCGCCTACCGACGCGCCGAGCTCTGGCTCTCCGATGGATGGATCACCGTCCAGTCCCTGCAATGGACCGCTCCGCTCTACTGGGCGCAAAACAACTCCGGCGACTGGACCGTCTTCACACTCCGCGGTCCCGTCCCACTCGCCGATCTGCTCTCCACTCCCGTCTGCCACATCAGCCTCTACGAAGCCGACGCCTACGCACGCTGGCGCGGCATGCGGCTCCCCACCGAATTCGAGTGGGAATCCGCCGCTTCCTCGGCCCCCATCACCGGCAACCTCCTCGAATCCAACCGTCTCCACCCCGCTCCCGAACCCGCCCAACCCTCCGCGCATCCCGCCCAGCTCTACGGCGATACATGGGAGTGGACCGCCAGCGCCTACCTCGGATATCCCGGATTCCAGCCTGCACCGGGCGCCATCGGCGAATACAACGGCAAATTCATGTCCGGCCAGATGGTCCTCC
>CAZWSD010000211.1:0-4735 GCA_964636535.1 uncultured Acidobacterium sp.
GGCGACGACGGCGCAGGCGGCGACGCCGGGCTGTTGCTGGAGCAGGGTCTCGATGTCTTCCGGATAGACGTTAAGTCCGGAGGGGGTGACGATGACCTGGTTTTTGCGGCCGAGGAAGCGGAGGTTTCCGGCGAGGTCGCGCTGGGCGAGGTCGCCGGTGGAAAGCCACTCGGATTCGGAGGGGTGGAGGGCGCCTTTGCTCCAGGTGGAGCTTGAGATCATGGGTCCGCGGACGAGGATTTCGCCTTCGGGGGTGAGCTGGACGTCGCGGCCGGGGAGGACCTTGCCGATGGTGCCCTTGCCGATGTTGAAGGGATGGTTGAGGGTGATGAGGGCGGAGGATTCGGTCATGCCGTAGCCCTGGACGAGGGCGAAGCCGAGGGTGGACCAGAAGTTTTCGACCTGGGGGGGCAAGGTAGCGCCGCCGCAGACGAAGGCCCAGAATTTGTAACCGAAAAGAGCATGAATTTGGCGGAAGCGCCACCAGCGGGTCCAGACACGGGCTTCGGCGGCGGCGTCGAGGATTGATTCCAGGTTTGGGAACTCGTTGAGGAGGTGGGTGCGGAGGAGCGCGAGGACGCGGGGAACGGCGACGAGGAGGGAGATGCGGTCGTCGTGGATGGTGTGGATGAGGTGCTGGGGTTGGAGGCGGTCGTCGAAGTGGACCTGGGCGGCCAGGAGGGGTGGAATCCAGAGGCCCATGAACTGGCCGAAGACGTGGCTTAGGGGGAGGGTGTGGAGGAAGCGGAGGGGATGGACGTAGCGCTCGTAGCGGATGTACTGGTTGATGCCGTTTTCGATGGGTTCGAGGCTGGAGAGGATGTTGCGGTGGGTGTGGACGATGCCTTTGGGTTCGGCGGTGGTGCCGGAGGTGAAGAGGATCTGGACGGGGGTCTGGGGTTCGACGGAGTGGTTGATGTGGCTGCCCTGGGACTCGGGGAGGGTGGTTTCCAACTCGTCGAAGCGGAGGGTTGGAATGTTGGTGGGGCCGAGGGCGGCGATGAGCTCGGGGTCGGCGAGGATGAGTTTGGGTTTTACGTCTTCGAGGACGCGGCGGGCGAAGGCGGGTGAGCCGGCGGCGTCGAGGGGTACGACGATGACGCCGCGCTGGATGCAGCCGTGCATGGCTCCGACCCAGAGGGCGGAGTTTTTGCCCCAGAAGACGACGCGGTCGCCGAAGTGGATGGAGCGGCGCATAAGTTCGAGGGCGAAGCGGTCGGCGATGGTGAGGAGCTGGGCGTAGGTGGCGGGATAGCGGCGGACGCCCCGGTGCTCGACGATGGCGGTTTCCGGGCCGTGGCGGCGGAAGTCGTCGAGGAGCGAGATGAGGGTTTTCCGCATGTCGGGCCTTTGGGGCGTCCTGGGGAATGCCTTCGCCTATGGATATTGTGCAGGAGCCGCCTTTCCTTGAACCAGTTGCCGGTTGGCAGTCCCCGGTTGTCGGTGGTCAGCCCGCAGTTGTTCGTTGGCCGTGTGCCTGGAATCTGGTTTGGAGTCCGCCAGGATTTTTGTGGGGATGTTATTGAATTTAAAGGGTAGGTTAAGTTTTTTGGCTGCCCTCGAAGGTAAAAACATTTCACCGCAAGGAGCGCGAAGAAGGGCCGCAAAGGTTTTGGGGTGGTTTTTGCCCCGGGGGGAAGGTCACTTGGGTGGGCCACCACTGTGCTTGGATGGGCCTTTTCCCCACTCAAGCCCTGCGGTGGGTGGGCTACTGCGTTCAGGCTTTGGCGAAGTCTATGTAGCCTTTCCAGGGGTCGGTGCGGACGAGGCGGACGTGGAGGCGGTCGCCTACGTCTAAGCCTTTTTGTCCTTCGACTAACATGCCTTCGACGTGGGGAGCCAAGGTGCGGACGAAGGTTCCGTAATTGTTGATGCCGGTGACGACGGCGCTGAAGGTTTGTCCGATGCGTTTGGACATGACGACGGCGGCGATTTTTTTGTGCATTTCACGTTCGAGGCGGCGCTCCTGGTCGCCCATTTCAGTGCAGTGAGCGGCGATGGCGGTGAGAGCCTGGTCGGTGTAGGGGGAGGGTTGATTTTGCAGGGCGGCCTTGATGAGGCGCTGGGTGACGAGATCGGGGTAGCGGCGGTTGGGTGCGGTGGAGTGGGTGTAGTCGTCGACGGCGAGGCCGAAGTGGCCGATGGGGGGATCGTTGGGCTGCTCGGCGACGTATTCGCCGGGGCCGAGGAGCTTGACGATGGCGAGCGAGAGGTCGGGAAAGTGGACGGGGTCTTTGTCGCGCTGGTGGGTGAGGAATTCGTTGAGAGCCTTGGCGTCTGGGGTTCCGGGCAGGTCGGCGCCGAGGGTGGCGGCGAGGCTGGCGATGCGGTCCCAGCGCCTGGGGGTGCGGACGACGCGGCGAATGGAAGAGAACTTGTGTGCGGTGAGGAAGCGGGCGACGACTCCGTTGGCGGCGATCATGAAGTCTTCGATGAGGCCGTGGGCGGGGTTTTTCCTGATGGGGACGAGGTCGACGATGTGGTCGTCGGCGATGATGGGGGTGCTCTCTTCCATGTCGAGGGTGAGGGCGCCGGGTCGGGCGCGTTCCTGGCGGAGTCGTTCAGCGATTTGATGCTGGAGGTGGAGCTGGGATTGGAGATCGGGGTGGGCGAGCGGGCCCTGGGGCGCGGCTTTGCCTTCAAGCCAGTCGCCGACATGGTTGTAGGTGAGCTGAGCGTGGTTGCGAACGAGGGCGGGGTAGACGCTGGTTTCGCACATGCATTCGTTGGAGTCAACGATGAACTCGATGACGATGGCGGCGCGGTCCTGTTCGGGGAGCAATGAGGTGAGGCCGGCGGAGAGCTGCTCGGGGAGCATCATGAAGGTGGCGACGCCGGTGTAAATGGAGGTGGTGTTGTGCTGGGCGTGGGCGTCGAGGGGTGAGCCGGTGGGGACGAGGAGGCTGACGTCGGCGATGGCGACGCGTATGCGGACGCGGTTGTCGGGGAGGGTTTCGGCGTGCTCGATCTGGTCGAGGTCGCGGGAGGTGTCGTTGTCGATGGAGGACCAGAGGAGATGGCGCAGGTCCTGGGTGTTGGGGAAGCTTGGCGCGGGGGCGGATGCGAGTTCGTCGTGGAGCTGATCGAGGGCGGCTTTGGGGTAGTCGGGCTCAAAGCCGTGCTCGATCATGGCGTGGCGGGCGGCGGGGACGAGCTGGAAGTCGGAGATGCGGTGCATGCGGGCGGGTTTCCTCCTGAAGGGATGAGTGTACGTGGTTTGGAGGTGGATGCTCCACCCCGCTCCAGCCGGCAGATGGCTTGCATTCACGCCGCGGACGGAGACCTGTGCGATGGGGCACCGGGGCCACCACGAGGAGGGCATGGGGCGGGCGTATGGGTGTGATGGGGGATGTGTCATGGAGGGGAAAACGGGGTTACACTAATGCGTTATGTCAACCGCACAAGGTACGACGAATATCCTTCTCCGGGCGCCTCAGGGGGCGTTTCGGAACGAGCCATTCACGAATTTTGGCGATCATGAGAAGGCGCAGGCGATGCGCGAGGCGCTGACGCGGGTGGGCGATCATCTTGGGCAGGAGTACGACCTGATCGTGGGCGGGGAGCGATTGCACACCGGGGAGAAGATCCGGTCGGTGAATCCGGCGCGTCCGGAGCAGGTGGTGGGGATCCACCAGAAGGCGGGGGCCGAGCACGCGGAGCGGGCAGTGGGGTCGGCGCTGAAGGCGTTTGAGAGGTGGCGTTATGTATCGGCGGCGGAGCGTGCGTCGCTGCTGCTGCAGGCGGCGGCGCGGATCCGAGAGCGGAAGCTGGAGTTCAACGCGTGGATGGTGTACGAGGTGGGCAAGAGCTGGGCGGAGGCGGACGCGGATACGGGGGAGACGATTGATTTTCTGGAGTTTTATGCGCGGGAGGCGCTGCGGCTGGACGGGATGAAGCCGCCGATCCAGTATCCGGGGGAGAAGGATGAGCTGCTGTATGTACCGCTGGGGGTGGGGGCGGTGATACCGCCGTGGAATTTTCCGTTTGCGATCAGGGCGGGGATGACGTCGGCCTCGATTGTGGCGGGGAACACGGTGATTCTGAAGCCGTCGAGCGATGCGCCGACGATTGCGGCGAAGTTTGTGGAGGTTTTGGAAGAGTGCGGGATGCCGGACGGGGTGGTGAATTTCTGCCCGGGGTCGGGCGCGACGTTTGGGAATGCGATTGTAGAGCACCCGAAGACGCGGTTTATCGCGTTCACGGGATCGAAGGAAGTGGGGCTGGACATTCACGAGCGGGCGGCGAAGCATCGGCCTGGGCAGATGTGGATCAAGCGGACGATATTGGAGATGGGGGGGAAGGATTCGATAGTGGTGTGCGCGGATGGCGACCTGGACAGCGCTGTGGACGGAGTGCTGGCGTCGGCGTTTGGCTTTAGCGGGCAGAAGTGCTCGGCTTGCTCGCGGGCGATTGTGGAGGAGAGCATCTACGACGCTTTTGTGGACCAGTTGCGGGAGAAGGTGACGGCGTGGACGGTGGGCGACCCGGTGAAGAATCCGAAGATGGGCCCGGTGGTGAATGGGGCGGCGATGAAGAGCATCCAGGGCTACATAGAAAAAGGCAAGCAGGAGGGCCGTCTGCTGGCGGGCGGAAGCGCGATCGAGACAGCGGAAAAGGGCTACTATCTTGAGCCGACGATATTTGCGGACATTCCGCGGGATGGGGTGCTGGCGCAGGAGGAGATATTTGGTCCGGTGCTGGCTGTGATCAAGGCTCGGAACTTTGACGATGCGCT
>CAZWSD010000211.1:4745-6260 GCA_964636535.1 uncultured Acidobacterium sp.
CGAACAACACGGAGTATGGTCTGACGGGGGCGGTTTACTCGGGAGACCGGGAGAAGCTGGCTCTGGCGCGGGAGCGGTTCCACGTGGGGAACCTTTATATGAACCGCAAGTGCACGGGGGCGATGGTGGGTGCGCATCCGTTTGGCGGATTCAACATGTCGGGGACGGATTCGAAGGCGGGAGGGCCGGATTATCTTTACCTGTTCACGCAGGCGAAGTCAGTGGCGGAGAAGCTGATGTAAGAGCTGGAATGGAAGCGGTTGGAGGGCGAGGGCTTCCATTCCGGAGAAGGAGGCAGGAATCCATTTGGAAGGCTGGCTCAGTGGGCTTGCATGAGCATGTCGCCGATGGCGGTGGCAGCTTCGGCGAGGATGCGGTGGTGGATGGTGAAGAGGGCGAGTTCGAGGCGGTCGGAGACGCCCGTTTTGTCATAGATGCTGCGCAGGTAATTCTTGATGACCTGTTCGGTGGTTCCGAGGCGCATCGCGATTTCCTTGTTTTTGCAGCCCTGGATGATGAGGGCGACGATTTTCATTTCCTTGGGAGTGAGGCGGTCGCGCACTCTTGCGCCGACGCAATCGTCTTCGGTGTCGATGTCTTCGGGGCCGCAGGCATGGATGGGGCGTTCGCCGCGGGCGACGCGCCGGACGCAGTCAATGAGAGCGGAGCCGGAGACGGAGCGGTGCAAGACGCCATCGACGCCGGCGTCGAAGTAGGCCTGGACGGGTTCGCCGATTTCAGCGACGAGCAGGCAATGTCCGCTGGTTATGTTTGCTCTTTCGACCACGTGGTTGACGGGTAGTCTGAGAGCAGAGGAGAAGATGACGGTGGAGCCTCGGAAGGCATCGATAGCGGGGAGGAGGCGATCCGGTTCAGCGCATTGGGCGATGATGCGGAAGTCGTCTTCCATGGCCAGGATTTTGGCGGTCCCGGCGCGGAATATGGCCTGGTTGTCGGCCAAAATGATCTTGTTCATGAGTCGATCCCATCGTGATACATCTACACAAGACAGAAAAAGTTGCTCGAACCGGTTGGAACGGTCGAGGTGCCTCTGTGGGCATTTGGATCCTCTGCGAGGGCGGCTGCTATTTTGGGTCTAAATCCGTGACCACACCGCAGTAACATTTTGGCCAAACTTTAGGGAACTGAGTGGATGGTACACCGGTAAGCAGGGGAAGCAAAGTGATGAGTGTCACAGTTGTTCGCGAGCAGAGCTTTGTGTGGAGATTTATAACGGCAGAAAGGTTGATGAGTTCGAATGATGTCAAAACCGGTGATCCTGGCGGTCGATGATGATCCGAATGTACTGGAGGCAGTGGTGCAGGATCTTCGTCGGAGGTATGCAAGCGAATATCGGGTGTTGCGGGCCGGATCCGGTCAAACGGCGCTGGATATCAGCCGGCAGCTTTTGGAGCGCGGGGATGCGGTGGCGCTGTATTTGTCGGATCAGCGGATGCCCGGGATGACGGGAGTGGAGTTTCTGGAGCGGTCGCAGGGGATTTACCCGGAGGCGCG
>CAZWSD010000212.1:0-6243 GCA_964636535.1 uncultured Acidobacterium sp.
TCATTTCCGCTTCCAGCCGCGCCGCTTCGCGATCGAGAGACGCGAGTGATTCTTCAGCCTGTGCGGTCTGGTTTCGCAAAAGATTCAGTTGCGAAAGCAAGAGTCCGGCCTGCCGGCGCGCACCCTCCGCCGTCTGCTCCAATGCGTCCACGGCCTGCGCCGCGTCGCGCATTCTTTGCTGCGATGCCTGCGCTTGGGCGCGGAATTTGGCCGCCTCAGCCTCGGCGGTTTCCAGGAATCCCCGCTGCGCCTCACGCTCGGCAGCCGTTGCTTCCATCTGGCGGCGGCTTTGCTCCTGTTCCTCATGGGCAAGGGAGGCGCGGCGTTCCAACTCGGAGAGGCGTTCGCGATTGGCCTGCTCGCGAGCCAGGGCCCGTTCCAGTTCCACTGCGCTTTGGCTCGCCTGCTGCTGCGCCCTCTTTGCCTCTTCATCGAGGGCGTATCCCTCGCTCAGCCCTGCCGCGTGCTGTTGGTCCAGTGCCTCGGCCCGCGCGGCCTGCTCGTCAATCTTCGTGTTTACCGCAGTGATCTCGGCCTCAAGCGCGGCCTGCTCGGTATCCATCTGCGCCAGCTTGCTCGCCAGCACCACTCGCAGGCGCCTGCGCAGTTCATCGCGCAGGGCGCCGTAGCGTTCGGCCTTCGCCGACTGGCGTTTCAACGATCCCATCTGTCGCGTGACTTCCTCAAAAATGTCATTCACACGGGCCAGATTTTGCTTTGCTTGCTCCAGACGCAATTCGGCGAGCCGCTTCTTTGTTTTGAAACGCGTAATGCCAGCTGCTTCTTCGATAATCGCGCGGCGGTCGTGCGGCTTCGAACTCAGAAGCTGTCCGATGCGCTCCTGTCCGATAATCGCGTAGGACTCCGGTCCAAGGCCCGTACCCATGAAGATGTCTTGGATATCGCGCAGGCGGCACAGTTTGCCGTTGAACAGGTATTCGCTTTCGCCGCTCCGGAAGAGCCGCCGCGTGATCACGATTTCGCCCTTTTGCGGCAGCCTCTGGAATTTGCGGCGGCGGATCTTCAACACGACAGCCGGGCCCGCTCCACCCTCCTGCGCAGACTGTGCCTGCCCATCCTGAGTGGCTGTCGGTCTGGCCAATTCGACGGCCTGGCTGCTCTCGGGCCCCTCCAGAACCATGCCCGGTTGTGATTCCGAGATGATCTCCTCCACCTCGGCCGACCGCTCTGCTCGAATCGCGGTCTCGTCCCAGTCCTTGGGCAGCTCATTTTCGAGCGTGATTTCCGGTTCATCGAGAAGCGGCCCCTGGTACGCTTCAGGGTCAATCAGCGTGAGCGATACCTCGGCCATGCCAAGCGGCTTGCGGCTGCGCGTCCCGGCAAAGATCACATCCTCCATCTTGCCGCCACGCAGGGTTTTTGCGCTTTGCTCTCCCAGCACCCAGCTGACGCCGTCAAGGATGTTGGATTTGCCGCATCCGTTCGGGCCGACAACCACGCCGATCCCGCTGCCGGGCAGGGAAATCTCGGTACGATCGCAGAATGACTTGAAGCCCAGAATCTGGATCTTCTTCAACTTCAGCATGGCGCAACTCCAATAGGCCGGGTTTCAGTCAAAACTGTAGCGCTGAGGGTACCGAGGGTCAACAAGCGAGCCCCAATATATTGTGGATAAGCAGTCCCAAATACAAGGAATGGACCCCGCATGGCGAATTCTCGCTCGCGCCAGATCGTTGGCAGTCGCATCCGGTTCGGGAAAAGCATCAGAAACACGACGCGCTCGGCAGAGTAAGGTCGCCTAAGTCGCATCAAAGCCGGGTGAAACAAAGCCATAACCACGCTGCTAAATGAAACTCTATCCCGAAAATGTCCTCTTGCGGCGTCAAACGCCAAGAACTTCCGGGATAGATCCACTTTAGTCTTGCCCTAGTGAATGCGGTACGAAACCCCAAATCCGAGAACCTGGGGCGACAGGGCATTTGGGAAAAAGTTCCATCGCTCGTAGGTGTAGTCAATGGGCCGTATCGTGATGTGGTTGGTGAGGCGGTAGTCGATACCTCCGCCGATGCCGATGGCCGCGTGATCTCCATCCTGATGGACGCTGATGATGTTATTCGCGCTGAAATGGCCGATGCCGGCCCCTATTTTTGCAAATGGCTCAAAGCGTCCCATCGGGTGCCCGATCTTGGGGCCGAAAAGCAAACTGGAGAGATGTCGGTTCTGAGCTCCATAGTGATCGGGAACCTGGGTGAAGTTCACCTCCAAAGCAATCGGCCACGCGCCGTTTACGTTGAAGAGATCATAGTCGCCATAGATTGAATAGGCGCTCTGGTTCAGGCTCTGGTTGCCGCCAAAATAGTCGGAGTCAAACAGGGCAAATTCGCCGCCAACATAAATGCTGTGCCGTTGGACGTATGCGGAGGGCCCTACCTGCGCCAAGGAGCAGACCGGCATAATCATGGCCAGGAACGAAAAAAACGTTATCGATCTCAGTGTGCATGTGCGCAAGGCTATCTCTCCCGTGACTGCAACTCTACCTCTATCGTAATTGGTTAATCAGCACGAGCAGTTCCAAACGCGCGCCACAGTCTCAACCAGGTTCCCACATGATAACGGAGAATGACGCAAGCTCTGCCCGCTGACGGCGTTCGGCCGACAGATCGGAAACGCTTCTCGCCCTGATCTGCGTGTAGTTTTGCTGCATCCATGAGTATTTTTTTCCTTGAAAACGCTCAAATTTGAGCCGCTCAAGACCCAGAATCCGCTGCCTTCCTTCCCAACTCAGCCGGCAACGCCCACCAGCAGGAGAAGCGCTCGGCGCAGGGCCATCTCTCTTCCGGTTGCATCGTACCATTCTCCACGAGTGTGGATTCCGCCGCCATTGCCACCGGCCCCAAGCGTGAGTGCTGGCACCCCCCGGGCGAGGGGAATATTGGCGTCCGTAGAGGCGATTCGTGTTTCGGTGCGCAGCCCTAGCTGGCGATCCACGGCAAACAGCAAATCCAGAAGGCGAGAGGATTCCGGCAGTTGCCCGGCAGGCCGGTCTCCAATTTTTTCCACGGTGAATCCAACCTCGCGGCTTTCCTGCGCCGCCATGCCGCTTGCCGTCCTTTGCGCGCGAAATTCGCGCCTCGACCCAAGCACCACATCTTCCACCGCTCGATGAAGCTCCATTTCCAGTCGAATCAATTGGCCCGCATCCGTTGATCTCAAATCAAAGCTGGCCGCGGCCCGCTCCGGAATCGCATTTACCGATGTTCCACCCTCGATGCTGCCCACGTTGAACGTGGTGCGAGGTGTGGCCGGCAGGCTCACATCGCCGAGCCTGCTGATGGCCCGGCTCAGCAGCAGAATCGGATTCGGAGCACCCGCATCGGTCCAGGAATGCCCGCCCGGTCCTGTGATGGTGACACGATAGCGGAGGCTTCCCAAGGCCTGCGTCACGGCCACGTTCTCACCCGCCCCATCCAGCACAACGTGAGCTTCGATTGTCTTTCCGAGAGGCGTCCGCTCGTAAATATGCCGCATGCCGCGCAGGTTCCCATCGCCTTCTTCGCCGACATTGCCAACAAAAACAACATCACGGCCCAGATGCAGGCCTGAGCCGACAAGCGCCGAAGCAATCGCCAGCATGCCCGCAATCCCCGCCCCGTTGTCGCACGCTCCCGGTGCGGCCAGGCGCATCCCATCCACCACCGGTACGATAGCCGTGCCGGCTGGGAAGACTGTGTCGATGTGTGCCGACAACAGAACGCACCCGGCGCCGCCGCGCCTACCCTTCACAACCCCGATAACGTTCCCAATCTCGTCTAGTAAAACATCTTCCAGACCGATCTCCCGAAATTTCTCCGCCAGCCACTCTGCGCGCGCCTGCTCGCCAAAGGGCGGTGCAGGCACTTGTACAAGCTCCAGTTGCCAGCCAAATACCACCTGATCCTGCAAATGCAGCCGCCGAAAAGCCGCGTGCATGCGGCGGTCTCCCGCAAGGCGCGTGATTTCTACAAATGCCGATGCCGTGGCTGGCGAAGACATGACTTAAGGCTACATCGAGTCAGTAGTTGACGCGGAGCAGAAACAACCCCCGCGCCGGCGCGGTAGGCCCGGCCGCGGAGCGGTTACGGGCAGCCAGTATCGCCGGCAGGTCACCCGAGCAGATTTGTCCCCGGCCCGCATCGAGCATGCTTCCAACCAGGTTCCGCACCATGTGGTGAAGAAAGCCGTTCCCATGCACGCGGTAAATCAGAAAATCTTCATTCCGCGACCATGAAGAGGCGTAGATTTCGCGCACATTGCCTTCGCGGCTTTGGTTCTCCTCGCACGCTCCGCCCGCCATTTCCGCAGCGCGCTCGTCGGCATCCGGATCGGAAGCCGCGAATGAGGAAAAGTCATGCTTCCCGACAAAAACCTCCGCCGCCGCATGCATGGCATCCAATTCCAGCGGCCAGTTCAGCGCATACACGTAGCGCGCGATCCATGGTGGGCACAGTTCTCCCCGGAAGATACGGTATTCATACCACTTGCTGCGCGCACTGTGCCGGGCGTGAAACCCCGGCGGGGCCGCCTCGGCACTGAGAATTCGAATCGATGGAGGCAGGGCGCGGTTCAGGGCGCGCTGCAGATTTTCCGGCGGTATGGTTGCGGCCAGCGGAAAACTGGCCGCCTGCGCCAGTGCGTGTACCCCCGCATCGGTGCGGCCACTGCCTTGGGGGAGCGTTCGCTCGCCGGTGATTCGCTCAATCGCCTCTGCCAGCAGACCTTGGATGGTCGGCAGACCCGGTTGCACCTGCCAGCCGCGAAAGTCAGTTCCGTCATAGGCAAGCGTGATCTTCCAGTTGCCTCCCATACTTATGACCCCGCCGATACTACGCAACTTTCTTTGCGATAACTCACTGTATGCGGTATTTCTCCACGATATACTCAGGCTTTGCCATCTCTTCGGCCGCCCGCTTTTGCCAGCGGAAATTCCGCGGTCACAATTCAGGATAAGCTTCCGGAGAGATGGAAATTCCCGAGCCTGGGAACTGGATGGGAACATCCCGCGTATAGCAACGAAACACTCCCCGCCCGACGGCGGAGGATGCAGGGACAGAAAGAGGGGTAAATGAGCTGGTTCACTGACCTTACATCAGAGCAGAGACAACGCCGCCCGGAGAGCTTCAAGAAACTGAAGGCTTGGACGGCAATCGCCTGCGTGATGGCCGGAACAGCCCCGACCTACGCTCTGGGCTACGGGACAGGCCAGCAGGCTGCTAGTGTTCAACAGGGAAATATGCCCGCAGCGCCCCGGCCGCACTTCACTGAGCCGCTTTATCTTCGCCCCTCGGCGCACAACTTTTCCCGCGGCCGCGGCTATTTCCCCAATCCTATCGCGCCCTATCTTCCCATTAACGTCGCGCCCGGGCAGAACTATCTGAACGCGCTCACGCTCGGCAAGCTGATGCGGAATGGCAAGATCTACCTCAGCCTCAACGACGCGGTACTGCTTGCCCTTGAAAATAACTACGACATTGCTATCCAGCGACTGAATCTCAACATTGCGGATACCGATATTCTCCGCGCGCGCGCAGGATCCAATCTCTTCGGCGTCAATTCCGGGTTGGTAACGGGAACACTCGGTGGATCCACGGCTTCGGTGAACTCTGTGGGCGGCGGACCGGGCGGCACAACCTCCGGCGCGGGCGGCGCCGGGGCTGGCGCTTCCGGTTTGACATTGAGCACCAACGGGGGAGGCCCGCAGCCAGAAAGCCTGGATCCCACCTTGCAGGCGCAGGTAGAGCTGAACCGTGTCAAAACTCCATCCCAGAACGTGCTTTTCAGCGGCGGCCTGCCGGCTACAAACACCAACACTGATCAGTACAACTTTACCTACAATCAGGGCTTCGTTACCGGTACCTCATTGCAGGTAGGCTTCAACAACAGCCGCGTCACAACCAACAGTCCCTTCAATCCTTTCAGTCCGCAACTGCAGTCTAACTTCAGTGCCAGATTGACGCAGAACCTGCTGCAGGGTTTCGGCCCCGGCATCAACCGGCGATTCATTGTGCAGGCCAGGAATGACCGCCGCATCGCCGACTCGGCCTTCCGCGCCCAGTTGCTTTACACCATCAACCAGGTCGAGAACATCTATTGGGGATTGGTCAGCGCATATGAGGAAGTTGCCGCCAAGCAACGTGCGGCCCAGCAGTCGGCCAATCTCGTAAAAGACGACGAAAAGCAGTTGCAGGTGGGCGCGATTGCTCCGCTTGACCTGGTCAACGTAAAAAGCCAGCATGCAGCCGACGA
>CAZWSD010000213.1:0-6229 GCA_964636535.1 uncultured Acidobacterium sp.
AGCTGCTGGTGTACGTGTGGGATCTGGAGCCGGTGCCGGTGCTGAACAAGCTGCGACAGGGAGCGGCGGTTCCGGTGCCCAAGCCGCTGTAGACGCGAGCATACGAGCTGCCGTGAGCGACCTTCTATAATCAGCCGGAGGAAAGGGAAAAATGGCTGGAAATCTGGAAGGGAAGAATGCGCTGGTCACGGGAGCCTCGCAAGGGATTGGGCGCGCATGCGCGCTGGCGCTGGCCAAGGCGGGAGCGCGGGTGGGCATTGCGGCTCGCAATGAAGAGAAGCTGCGGGCTGTGGCGGCGGAAATTGCCGCCGCGGGTGGCGCGGCCGAGACGTTCGTGCTGGATGTGGCCAGCGAAGAATCGATCAAGACGGTCGCCAAGGATGCGCTGGCGCGGCTGGGGACGGTGCACATCCTGGTGAATAATGCCGGAATCACGCGCGATACGCTGCTGCTGCGGATGAGGCGCAATGACTGGGATGCTGTGCTGAACACGAACCTGACGGGCGCTTTTTTGCTGACGCAGGCGCTGGCGAGCGGCATGATGAAGGCACGCTGGGGACGGATCATCAACATTTCCAGCGTGGTGGGTGAGGCCGGGCAGGCGGGACAGGCGAATTACGCGGCCAGCAAGGCGGGGCTGATCGGGTTTACGAAGAGCGTGGCGCGGGAGCTGGCAACGCGCGGAATCACGGCGAATGCGGTTGCGCCCGGGTATATCGAGACCGCGATGACGGCGGTACTGGATGAGAATCAGCGTGGCGCGATGCTGGGGCAGATTCCGCTGGGAAGGCCGGGCACGGACGAGGAGGTTGCCGCGGCGGTGAAGTTTCTGGCGTCGGACGAGGCCGGATACATTACCGGGCATGTGTTGGACGTGAATGGCGGGATGTACATGTGAGGACCGGGGGACCCGGCACAGGCGCCTGCGGCGCACTTTTTGGGTCTGATACAGACAACCAGGCCAGGGCAATAGCCGGCGATTTTGTCGCTGGCTATTGTGCTTCCGCCGCGAGTTGCGGATCGGGGGCGGGACGCATATTCTGCACGCGCAGGATATGGAAGAGCACGATCCAGAGAAGGACGCAGATGCCGCCGCTGACGAGGGCATCGGCGGCGAAGGCTCCGGCGACGCCATGCCAGTCATAACCGTGACCATCCACGACTTCCATGAAAACGATGGGCAGATTGAGGAAGTTGGTAAGCAGGGCGAAGGTGGTGGCGGCCAACGGATTTCCCTTACCGATGACCTCGAAGATGATGGCGTAAGCGGTGGCGAAGGCCGCAGCCTGGAAGATGTTTTCGCCCAGGAAGGCAAGGCCGTAGGTGCCTGGGACGCGAGGCAGCAGCAGGAGGCCGAGGGTAAAGCAGGCTCCGAAGATTCCGACGGCGAGGTACATGGGCCGGAGCGGGAATTTTTTGGCGATGGGGGGAATGAGGAAGCTGCCGATGACGCCGGCGACCATGCCGCCGACGCCGCCAAAGATGCTGACGAGCGCCGGGCTGGCGTGGAAATCCTTTCCCCATCCGCCGAGCGTGTTGGTGAGCGCAAAGGACGCGGACGGCAGGGCGAACATGAGCAGGGCTATGAGGACCTCGCGGCGTTTGAAGAGCGATATTACTTCCTTGCCGAAGCGAAGAAAGCTTTCGCTGGCGAGTGTGTCGTCCGGCAGCGGAGCGGGAATAAAGAAGAAGGCGAGCATCGGGGACAGGAAGACCACGAAGAGGAGCACCGCTGCGACGTCAGGTGAGAAGTGCTGCGTGAAGTAGCCGGAGAGAAGAACGCCGAGGCCGCCGCTGCAGACGTTGAATACCGTGTTCCAGGCGCCGAGCTTGCTGTTCTGGTCCTTGTCGATGAGGGCTCCGGTCCATCCCCCGACAGCAGCGCCGTAGAGGGCGAGGGACAGATAGCCAATCGTCATCACGACTTCTATATCTGTCTGGGAAGTGTGGTTCAACACAATCCAAGCCGTGGCGCAGACGGCCAGCAGCCCGAAGAGGAGCGCGTAGGTGCGGCGGCGGAAGCGGACGTCAAGAAAGGGCGCGAGCAGGAAGACCCAGAAGCCGGGCGAGGTAATGACGGCGACTGCGACCGCGATGTGTCCGCCGGGGACGTCGAGGGCGGCGAGCATCTGCGGGAGGGTGACGATGATGAAACCCGCCGTCATGCCGAAGGTGGCGACGGGGACACTCAGCAGCCATGAAGGAGGGACGCGGCGGACGGCATTCATGCGCGGCCTCGCGGGAACTGTTTGCAGGCAGAATCAGCGGACAGATGAGGGAAGCTGGGAAAAATCAATTGGACCAAATCCTCCAGAATATCTATGGATGCAGACGGTATGCGAGCGCCAAAGACGCAGGCAGCTGCGAACGGAAGAGAATAGCAGCAATTCGCTGTGTTTGGCATGAGGGAGCTGCAGTCAAACGTGTTGCACCACGTTTTTGCGCGGAGTGAAGAGCCATTTGCGCAGCACGACAGCGAGCAGGGCGCAGGCCCCGATGCTGAGGAGCGCATCGGTGAGGAAGGCTCCTGTGACGCCACGCCAGTCATAGCCGTGGCCATCGATGAATTCCATGTAATCGATGGGGAAACTGACGGCCGAGAAGAGGAGTCCGAAGATGGTGGAGGCGAGGGGATTGTCGGGGCCGATGATTTCGTAGATAACGGCAATGGCGGTGGCGACGGCGGCGGCCTGAAGGCCGGTTTCTCCAAAGAAAGCAAGGCCGAAGGTCCAGGGCGCGCGGGGCAGCGGCAGGAGGCTGAGCGTAAAGCCGGCTCCCACAAAGCCGATGGCGAGATAGAGGGGGCGCAAGGGAATTTTTCTGGCGAGGAATGGCACGAGGGCGCAGCCCGCGACGCCGCAGAGAAGGCTGCCGATCCCGGTCGAAGTGCTGACGAACGAGGGGGTGGCGTGAAAAGCCTTGCCCCAGCCAGCCAAGGCATTGGTAAGAGCAAACGAAGCCGAGGGCAATGTAAACAGGGGCAGGGCGACCAGGACTTCCCGGCGTTTGAAGAGCGAGGCGATTTCGCGAGCGAAACGCCCGAAGCTTTCGCCGGCGAGTGTGTCGTCGGGAGGCGGAGCGGGGATCAGGGGGAAAACGACGAGCGGAATCACAAAGAGGAGGAAGACGAAAACGGCCGCATGGGCGGGAGCGAAGTGTTGGGTGAGGTACCCGTTGAGGAGGATTCCTGCGCCGCCTCCGCCGAAGTTGAAGACGGTGTTCCATGCCCCGAGACGGCTGTCCTGGTCTTTCTGAATGAGGGCGCCGGTCCAGCCGCCGATGGCGAAGTTGTACAGGCCGAGGGAGACGACCCCGACGAGCATAACGGCTTCGACCAGGGCCAGGCTCGAATGATCGAAGACGGTGAAGCCGGCGGCGCCCGCCGAGAGTAGCCCAAAGACGATGGCGTAGGTGCGGCGGCGGAAGCGGACGTCAAGTATGGGGCCTGCGAGGAAAACCCAGAATGCGGGCGAGGTTATGATCGCGACAGCAACGGCGATGTGGCCACCGGGGACGCCATCGGCGGCGAGCATCTGCGGCAGGGTAACGACGGCGAAGCCGAAGATCATGCCGTAGGTGAGCACGGGAAGGCTGAGGATCCAGAGGGCGGGGACAGGGCGGCGAGTGCTCATGAGCGTGCTCAAGGTCTTACGACGTTTCTTGCCATGCTAAACGGGCTCCTGGACAGATTGCGGAGCAAAGAGCCATCGGTGCAGGACGATGGTCAGCAAGAGGCAGGCGGCTATGCTGAGTCCGGCATCGACGAGGAAGCCGCCGACGAGGCCCCCGCGATCAAGCCCCCAGCCGTCCAGCATTCCCATGTAAGTAATGGGTAGGTTTGAAGCGGCAATGAGCACGGTGAAGATGGTTGCGGCCAGAGGATTATCCGGCCCGATGATTTCAAAGGTGATGCCGTTGGCGGCGGTGAAGGCCAGGGCCTGGAAGATAATTTCGCCGGTGAAGACGAGGCCGAAGGTCCATGGCGCCCGGGGCAGCAGGAGCGTGCTGAGAGTGAAGCATCCACCGACGATTCCAACGGCGAGATAGAGCGGCCGCAGAGGAATTTTCTTGGCGATCAGGGGGACGAGGAAGCTTCCGCCAACGCCGGCCAGCACCGAGCCGGCTCCGGCGAGAAATGTCACGGTGTTGGCGCCGGCGTGGTAGTCCTTTCCGATGCCGGCCATAACGTTGGTAAGGGAAAAGGAAGCGGCAGGCAGCATGAAGAGGGCGAGGCCAATGAGGACTTCGCGACGACTGAGTAAGGAGCCGACCTCGCGAAAAAAACGGCCGAAGCTCTCGCTGGCGAGGAGCTTGTCCGGCGGCGGCGCCGGAATGAAGAAAAAGAAGGCCATGGGCAGCAGCAGGGCGATGAACAGAAAGACAGCAGCGAAGACAGGCGGCGAATGAAGCATGAAGCGGCCGCCGAGGACGGTGAACAGTCCGCCCGCGCCGACATTCGCAACCGTGAACCAGGTGCCAAGAATGCTGTCCTGCTCCTTGCCGATGAGGCTTCCCATCCATCCGCCAACCGAGCCCTGGTAAAAGGCGGCACCGAGGTAGGCGGCGATCATGACGGCTTCGACCATCGCGTTGTCGCCGTGGTGCAGAACGGTGTAGGCAGCTCCGATAGCGGCGACGAGGCCGAAGAGAATAGCGTAGGTGCGGCGGCGAAAACGGACGTCGAGCATGGGGGAAAAGATGAACGCCCAGAAACCCGGGAAAATGATGGCGGCCGTAATGACGGCAATGTGACCCCCCGGAACACCCTGCGCAGCGAGAAGCTGGGGCAAAATGATCACGCAGAAGCTGCCCATGATGCCGAAAGTGGCATTGGTGAGGCCCATGATCCAGATCGGGGGAAGCTTGCGCGCTCCGACGCGGCTGTCAGGCATGCGGAATTCCCGCGTTGAGGGTTCGCCGGAAGGGATGCCTGGGCCCGAAGATAGAAACTGCCATACGCCCTTCTACAGGATTTTGTGAGGGTTGGAAATCGTAAAAATCCTCCTTAGGGTGGAACCCGGACTGATTCTCTCGGACAAAAATTCGTTTTTTTTCCCCGTGTCACATCCAAATCCGGCAAAGTTGTGCCATGCTTTGGGCGAGTTGATGCCCTGCATACGGGAGATTAACCATGAAGATACGTGCCCAGATGATGACGATCGCGGTAGCCATGGCGGTCCTTTTCCCCGCTACGCTGCTGGCGATGGGTCCTCGCCAGGTGACCTATATGAGCGATGGCCACCCAGTACATGGGCTGCTGTATGAACCGGCAGGAAAGGGAGTCCATCCGGCGATTGTGGTGGTGCATGAGTGGTGGGGTCTGGATGACTGGATCAAAGAACAGGCGCAGCATCTGGCGAATGAGGGCTACGTGGCGCTGGCGGTGGATTTGTACGATGGAAAGGTGACGACCAATCCCGCCGTAGCGCGGCAACTGATGATGGGCCTGAACCGGCAACAGGCGGTGGACAACGTGATGGCTGCGGCAAAGTATCTGGCCGCGCAGAAGAACGTAAAAGCGAAGCGGATAGGCGCCGTGGGGTGGTGCATGGGCGGCGGCTATGCGGCGCTGCTGGCGGTACACGATCCCAATGTGCGGGCCGTGGCCATTAACTATGGCGAGTTGCCGGAAAACCGCGCGGAACTGGCGAGAATCCATGCCGCGGTGCTGGGAATCTTCGGAGGTGCGGACCCGGTGGTGACACCGGCCGAAGTGCATGCCTTCGAGCAGACGATGCGGTCCCTGGGGAAACAGATCGAGGTGAAGAGCTATCCCGGCGCGGGGCATGCCTTCGAAAACCCAAACAACAAAGGCGGATACCGGGCAGCGGACGCAGGGGACGCACAAGCGAGGATGACTGCGTTCTTCTCGAGGGAGTTAATGCATTAGTAATGGAGGCGGGAAAGGATGACTCAAGAAAGCACGAGAGAGGGGGTTGAGGGAGCGGCATCAGTGGTAACGCGACGACGAACTCAAGAAAAAGTTGCAGAAGCGATGAAAACTTCTTGCATGTCATACTCCGACATGTTAACTATGCAGGCAATACCTCTGTCGCATCGATAACGGTGCGCACCGGGGGGAAAGTGCAGGATCAGGCAAGATGATGAATATCGGCACAACCATTCGTGGATATCGGCTACAAAAGGGTCTTTCCCAGGGAGACATTGAAAAGCGCACGGGACTGCTGCGTTGCTATTTATCCCGGGTAGAAAACGGACATACAGTTCC
>CAZWSD010000214.1:0-6213 GCA_964636535.1 uncultured Acidobacterium sp.
TCTCCCCCGCCGTCAGCTTCTCCATCTTCCCGCTCGCAATGGCATACAGATAGAGGAACGTGTGCGAGCTCGCCGTGATGTATCCCTTGACATCCTGCTTGAACAGGTAACGCGTGATCACTATCGGCGGAATGTACTTGTGCTCTTTCGCATCGTTGAAGGCATTTGCGCTCACAATCCTGCCCACATGCACCGTCAGCAGCAGCCTCTTCCCGTCCGGCGACCACCGATACGCCTCGATCTCGCCCTGCTTCTTCGTCACCTCCGTCAGTTGCCGGGCCTCGCCGCCATGCCGCGCCAGCACCCACACCTGCGTCCCCTTCGCCTTGCCCTTCTGTCCCGACAAAAACGAAATATACTTCCCGTCCGGCGACCACTCCGGCTCCCTCACTGACCCGTTGTATCCATACGTCAGTTGGATATCCTGCTTTCCATCCCAGCTCACCATCCACAGCGTCGTTGCATCGTCATCCTTCTTCAGGTCTGTCGTCGTAACCGTATAGAGCACCCACTTCCCGTCCGGCGACACCTTCGGGTTCCCCACACCCTTCACGCGAAACACATCGTTCAGCGTCATCGGATGGGGCTGCACGGCAGCTTGCGCAATCACCGGAGCAACTGACGCAAACGCCAGGGAAAACAGAAGGAGTCCAACTTTTGGCTTGAGCATGGCTGGCAGTATATTCCAAAAACCGGTGAATACTCTCGAAAGGCAAACGCCTGTCCGCCCCGAAACAGGAAAAGCCGCTCACCACCCGGTCTCGAGGCGACGCCCATACCGCCGCCGGACCCCGACCTTCTCTCCTTGCGGATTGATCGCGGATGCACGTCAGTCCTTCTCTGAGCTGGTTGCCCCGACGTCAGCGCGCCCTACAGCGCGATCACAGTTCCGCATCAGGAACGGCCCGCAAAGCGCGCGGCTCCCCGTGCGGCAAGCACCGGCCGTCACCCTACGCCTGCGCCTGCGGAATTGCTTCCTCCCACCGGCCCTGCGCTTTCAAAATCAGCTCCACCACCTCGCGCGCCGCGCCCCGTCCGCCCGTCGCCCTTGTCGTGTAGTGGCAAATCTCTTTCAGCTCAGGAGCCGCGTTTTCGACTGCCACCGCCAGCCCCGCGCGCCGCGCCGGCACCATATCCGGCAGGTCATCGCCCAGATACGCGGTCTCCTCCTCCGTCACGCCCGCCTGCTCCAGGCATTCCTCAAAAGCCGCCGCCTTCGTCGCCTGCCCCAGGTATACAAACCGCACCCGCAGTTCGTTGGCGCGCTGCTGCACCGCCGGCGAACGCCGACCCGTAATAAATCCCGTATCAATTCCCATGATGCTGGCCAGCTTCAGCGCCAGCCCGTCCTGCGAGTCAAATGCCTTCAGCTCGCCCACGCCGCCGCCCGGCAATGACACCAGGCACACTTCCCCGTTCGTCAGCGTCCCGTCCACATCCATCAGAAACAGCTTGATCTTCTTCGCCCGTTCCAGCACTTCGGCGCTCGGCTTCTCTGTATCCTGCATAGCTGCCATTGTATTTCGAAGTGGCCACCCCGCCCTCGTTGACCCGCCCAGGGCTCCGCTCCCTTCGCCGCTGGCTAAGAGCTGAAATCTATTCCCAGCCCACTCCCCTCTCATGCATAATGGCAGCGCAGCCAAATCGATTCAGCGTATTTCCTGTTTCTGCAGATCCAGGTCGCTTTCCTCGTGCCGCTTTTTCCCTCAGGAAGAACTGCACTGCGCAATTCTAGGTCGCCTGTAACAACAGGAAATCCGCTTTTAGCGAGTGCTCTCATGACATACCCACTCCGTCCGGCGCGTATGCGCACCGCCTTGATTGCAGCCACCATTCTGATATCGCTACCACTCCTGGCGCTCGCGCAGACCTACGTCACACCCACCACCAACAACCCGCCCGAATACGGCCCCTTCAACGCCATTTTCATTCAGGGCGGCATCGGACTCACCTACCCGGTCGAGCCCCATGACACCGTCCAGATGGCCAGCGCTCCATGGACCCTCTATGCCTGGGTCCAGCCCAATCTCCCGCTCGCCGCGCCCGCCCTCATCGGCGGGCTCGGCTCCACCCGCGACGAATACGCCCGCATGCTCGCCGCCTCCACCAATGCCGTCATCCTCTGGGACGGCCCCGACAACTCCCTCCGCTTCCCGCTACCCAACGGCGCCACCATCGCGCCCGGCTCCTGGCACTTCATCGCCGCCACCTTTGACGGCGACAAAACCTTCCGCGTTTATGTCGACGGCGCCCTCGCCGGCAGCGGAACCCTGCTGCTCGGCAGCGTCACACCACAGATCTCGCTCGCCCCGGCCAGCCACATGCCTCCCGGCTTCCAGCATTTTGGCGGCAAGGTCGAGGGCTTCACCGTCCTCCGCCAAGCCCTCAGCCCCGAGCAACTCGCTACGCTCTCCCGCCAGCGCCAGCATCTCGACATCGTCGACTTCGCCCACGGCTCCAAGGACTGGCCCATCCAGTCCCGCCAGTGGATCGGCTACCGCGAACCGCAAAATCCCCAGACCCTCCCCCACAGCAAGGCGCCCTTTTCCAAACCCGTCGCCCAGCCCCTGCCTCCCCATCGCCCCTCCCTCACCGCCAAAGGCAACGACACCTGGACCATCGGCGACTGGTACCTCCAGGCCGCGCCCAAAGTCGACGACACCGCCAGTCAAATCGACTCGCCCGGCTTCAGCACTGCCACTTGGCTCGCCGCCACCGTCCCCGGAACCGTCCTCACCACCATGGTCGATCGCGGCATCTACCCCAACCCCTATTACGGCCTCAACAACATGGACATCCCAGAGTCGCTCAACCAGCAGGACTACTGGTACCGCACCACCTTCCCCACTCCCGCCGACTCCCGCGGGCGCCAGTTCACCCTCACCTTCGAAGGCATCAACTACGTCGCTCACGTCTGGCTCAACGACCATTCCCTCGGCTCCATCCAGGGTGCCTTCATCCGCGGCATCTTCAACGTCACCCCCGACCTCAAGCCCTCCGGCGAAAACGTCCTCCTCGTCCACGTCGATCCGCCCTTCCATCCCGGCATCCCGCAGGAGCAGTCCGTCCTCGGCGGTCCCGGCGCCAACGGCGGCCTGATGGAACTCGACGGCCCCACCTTCATGGACACAGAAGGCTGGGACTGGATTCCTGCCATCCGCGACCGCGACACCGGCATCTGGCAGCCGGTCGTCCTCCACGCCACCGGCGAGGTCCACATCGGCAATCCCCAGGTCGTCACCACTCTCCCCAATCTGCCCAGCCGCGCGCTGGCTGACATCCGCATCAACGTCCCACTCCTTAACGACTCCGCCGCTCCCCTCCGCGCCACCCTCGCGGCCCGCTTCCAAGGCGTCGCCATCAACAAATCCGTCACCCTCGCCCCCGGCAACAACACCGTCTCCCTCACACCCGCCGAATACCCCCAGCTCGCCATCCACAATCCGCGCCTCTGGTGGCCCAATGGATACGGCAAACCCAATCTCTACCGGCTCTCCCTCACTGTCTCCACCGGCCACACCGTCTCTGACACCAGGCACCTCCACTTCGGCATCCGCGAACTCAGCTACGTCCTCGGCCTCATCACCCCAGAAGGCCAACTCAAGCAGTTCATCTACACACCCTCTCGCGGCGACGTCGCCGCCGCCCCCGTCATCAACATCACCGATCGCGGCATTCTCCAGATCCCGCCGCAAAGCCCCTACCCGGACTTCTACCCGCCAGATGGCCGCAACCACTGGCATCAATGGGCCGAATCCGTCACTCCCGCAGGCATGCACTCGCCGGCTCTCCAGCCCGCGCCTGCCGACTACGCCGGAACCCGCGCCTTCCTCGTCCTCATGGTCAACGGCGTCCGCATCGCAGCACGCGGCGGCAACTGGGGCATGGACGACGCCATGAAGAACGTCTCCCGAGCCCACCTCGAGCCCTACTTCCAGCTCGAACGTCGCGCCGGCGTCGACATCATCCGCAATTGGCAGGGCCAGAACACCGAGAAAACCTTCTACCAACTCGCCGACAAATTCGGCATCTTGATCTGGAACGACTTCTGGGAATCCACCCAGAACAGCAACGTCGAGCCGCAAAATCCCGCCCTCTTCCTCGCCAACGCCCGCGACACCATCCTCCGCTTCCGCAACCATCCCTCCATCGTTGCCTGGTGCGGACGCAATGAGGGCGTGCCCCAACCCATCATCAACACCGGACTCGACAAGCTCGTCCGCACCCTCGACGGCACCCGCTACTACACCGGCAGCTCCAACCAGGTCAATCTACAGGTCAGCGGACCCTACCAGTGGCAGAACCCCGTCCTCTACTACACCCAGCTCAACCAGGGCTTCTCCATGGAAACCGGCACCCCCTCCATGTCCACCCTCCGGTCCTTCAAGGCATGGACCCCCAAACCCGACCAGTGGCCCATTGACGACGTCTGGGCCTATCACGACTGGCATCAGGCCGGAAACGGTGACACCCATCCCTTCATGCTCGCCCTCCAGGACATGTTCGGCGCGCCCACCAGCCTCGCCGACTTCGAACGCAAGGCTCAGATGCTCAACTACATCGACTACCGCGCCATCTTCGAGGGCATGAACGCCCACCTCTGGCAGCCCAACAGCGGTCGCCTGCTCTGGATGGACCATCCCTCCTGGCCTAGCAATATGTGGGAAATCTACAACTACGACTACAGCGCCCAGGCCTCTTACTACGGCGTCAAGGAAGCCCTCCAGCCGCTCCACGTTCAGCTCGACCTCTCCAACGGCAACATCCAGGTCGTCAACACCACCCTCACCGCAGAACCTTCCCTCACCGTCGCCGTACACGCCTACTCCCTCCACAACCAACCCCTCTTTGATAAATCCGCCCAGATCGCTAGCCCCTCCAACCGCGTCGTCACCGCCTTCGCCCTCGATCTCCCCCAAATCGAATCCCACGGCCTGGCTCTTATCCAACTCACCCTCACATCTCCCGCGGGCAAGCTGCTCTCCCGCAACCTCTACTGGCTCGCCGCGGACATGGCCGGCTACCGCGCCCTCGACCGCCTGCCCCAGGCCACCATTTCCGCATCCGCCTCCTGGACCAAAACCGCCTCCAACCGATTCGATCGGGTCGTCGTCCACCTCCATAACACCGGCACAGACGTCGCCCTCCAGCAAAAACTCGCCCTCCTGGACGCCTCCGGCCACCGCATTCTCCCCGCCTACTACAGCAGCAACTACGTCTCGCTCCTCCCCGGCCAAAGCCGTACCCTCACCATCCTCTACCCGCCCACCGCCGCCACTTCCGCTCCCCACCTCACCCTCCGCGCCTTCAACCTCGCCCAGCGCACCGTCCCGGTTGCCGCCCATTAAACTTTCACCTTCCGTCAGTCGCCGGTCCTCTGCTGCAAACAGCACCTTCATTAAACCTGGGGACCGGCGTTGCACATCCAAGCCGGGACCGGGCGAAAACCGGGGGCTTCTCAATGTGTTAGCTTGAAGTTGGACGGGCGGCAGCCGGCCGCCCTCATTCTGTCTTTATGCCTCAACCGCCGACCCTGACTTCGCCGCAAAACCCGCAAGGCTCGGCTCCCCAATCCAGTTCCGCGCCGTCCTGGCTCGTTCGCATCGAGTTCTTCCTCCGGGTCATGGTCCGCCTCTACCTCGGCCTCACCCTCCTCGTCCTGCCCTGGACCCATTTCTGGACCGCCAATCGCCTCCTGCTTTACTACGCCCCGGCTGCAAAAATCGCCTTCAGCGGCTTCACCCGCGGCCTCGTCTCCGGCCTCGGCATCCTGAATGTCTGGATCGCCCTCTCCGAAGCACTCCATCATCATGAAAGATGACCCCATGTCTGAAAATGAACCCCAGCCCCTCGCGACCGCCCCGCTGGCCTACGAAAATCCCGACTTCCTCAACCACGCCGACGGACGCATCATCCGCATCCTCGCCGAATACGCCGAGCCTCAGGCCCGCTTCCGCCGCGAGCGCATACAGGACACCGTCGTCTTCTTCGGCTCCGCCCGGATCCATCCTCCGGACCCCGCCGCACTACCCCACGCCGCCGAAATGGCCCGCTACTACGAGGACGCTCGCAAGCTCGCCTTCCTCCTCACCCAATGGAGCATGACACTCCAGTCCCGTCGCCACCGCTTCGTCGTCACCTCCGGCGGCGGACCCGGCATCATGGAAGCCGCCAATCGCGGCGCCTGGGAAGCCGGCGGCAAATCCATCGGAC
>CAZWSD010000215.1:0-6202 GCA_964636535.1 uncultured Acidobacterium sp.
TCTCCTGATCGAACAATCCCAGCGGTCGAGAGGTCATCCGGCACGCTCCGAATAGGTCACTTCACTTCGACAGCGGCTGCGTGGGGAGGTTTCGCAAACTGCTCGTTCGTCGTAAGTAAGTTCCTTGAATAATTTTCGACGAAGCGCCCACAGCAGGTCTGTGTCTCCGCGGCTCAAGGTAATGAGGCGCTTCCTGACCTGCGCAAGCAGAGGCGGAAAAAGCGTTTCAATTTCTTCCGAAGATAGTTGACGGTTCGGCACCGGTAGTTTCTCAAGACGCCGCCAGCAGCAGCGGCACGATGACCCATGCTGGGTCCTATCTTTCGCGTGAGTGCTCCCCTGTGCAACCCGGCGTGTAGCCAACTGCGCAGGCATCGAGCGGCATCGGCGGCGCTGCCGCGCTCCGGGCGGTGCTGCGCGGTACTACCATCCGCGGGCGGCGGATCTGGCGAGGAAGCTGGGGTAGGGTTAGCTCAGCAACAATCATTCGTGCTCTGCCCCTAGTAATTTTTGTCTCCCATGGAGTAGCACTTGTCTTGGGCTGGAGTTGTTTCTGTCCCGGAGCCTCAGAGTCGCCCCCGTCTCCCAAAGTAGATTTATTGCCATCTCATACACGGTGAATAAGACCCAAGGAACCGATTACCCCAAGGATGGTATAGGTCCGAGACATTCATGTCTCCGGGGTTCGTTTGACATGGCCTCGCCGTCCTCCAGAATGGCCCACATGCAGGCATTCTGGGATACAGCGATGGCCACCAACTCAGGAACGAAAGCAGGCCCGGGCAACAGCAGTCCCGAGCTTCGCATTAACGAGAAGAAGTGGGGCAAGCTTCTCATGGAGGCTGGATGGACCCTGCTGCCCAACACGGTACTCGTCCGCCAGGCTGCGCTTGGGCTGACTTCCACGGACATCAACATCCTGCTCCACCTCATGGCGTTCTGGTGGAAGAAGGAAGAACTGCCGCATCCCTCAAAGGTAACTCTGGCCAAGTCCATCGGCGTCACGCCGCGCACTGTGCAGCGGCGCATCGCGGCGATGGAGCAGGCGGGGTTCATCCAGCGCATCCGACGACAAGGTCCGCATCGGGGCACGCAGACCAATCTCTATGACTTCAGCGGCCTGATCAAGGCGGCCACGCCGTATGCCAAGGAACTGCTCGAGGAGCGTGCAGAGCGTACCAAGGAGCAGGCGGCGCGGGCGGCGCGCAAGGGTCGGCCCCGTGTGAAACTGGTCGACCAGGACTGATCGCATGGGCGTGAACTGGGCAGCCGGACTCATGCGGTGGCAGCCGCATGCAGACCCCGTTTCTGGCGTGGCTTATCCCCTCCACCATCTGCACCCGTTCCGGTTCGCGTTGCAGCTACTGGAGAGTGCAAAATATCCGGCGCTCGAGGTCGATGTACGTGTCGGCTTCTCGATGCACACGTTCACTCGCAAGGAGATCGGCGCCGGCGATTCGGCGTGGCGCTATTCGGATGATCGGGAAACGCGCATCTTCGATCTGGATCGCTATGCCCTGTCGAAGCACCTGCCCGAGGTCGTGCGTACGATCGAGCGACGGAAGTGCTACCACGCGAAAGATCAGAACTTTCTCACGCTGGGCCAGCCTGACGGGCTCCCTGCTGACCACGAGTACCAAGTGTTTTTTGACCTGCGCCGCTGGAGGGCGAAGGAGGCTCCAGGCGGCCCCCCGGTCATCCAGCTGATCGTACAGAGCGCCTATGCGACGCTCTATGGTCAAGCACCACGTGGACTCCGCAGGCAGCCTGTGGGGTTTCACGTCCTGATCAATGGCGCCGTGACGGGCAACCGGCCGCACCCGCGCCGGTACTGACCCCAAAATAACGAAAGCCCCGCCAGTGGCGGGGCTTCGTAGTCCGGAATCTCTTGGTTATCCCACGCTTGGTGCGGACCCTTGCGGGCGGACGAACGCTGAACCGGCTATGGCGTTCGAGAGCCAGACTAGCGCCTACGACGGGGCGACGCAAGTGCCTCCATGGACATCTCTTATCAAGTACTCGCTCCCTTGTAAATTTGTTCCACCTTCGAGGAGATTGCCTCCAACCGCGCATTGCTGCTTGTCGAGATTTCGACGTCCGACTTAATGGCCTGTCCGACTTGATGTTCAAACGCATGAATCTGCGCAATCACAGCAAGCCTTTCTGCTTCCATTGCCTTCTCCCTGGCTTTCAACTTCTTCCAGCCCGCATCGCATCGACGCGGATGCGGAGCGTATGGACATACAAGATGCAGGCGGTGCGTCACTTCATGAAACATGACCATATCTTGATCGATCATGGTGTTGACGTGGGCCGATTGCTCGGGCTCCTGGGCCGCATTCTCCTGGACCGAATTCAATTCCTGCCTGCGGTCATAGGCATCGTTCTCGACATTCAGCACGCAGTTCTGCCATCGCCATGAAGGCACATGAGCCCGAGCGAGAGGCTCAATTTGCGCCAGACAGGCTGAATAGAATTTCAGACGACCCGCCCACGCCGCACGAACATTTTTCTGGTTGGAGATCCTTGCGTCACCCCACGCCCTGTATTGCTTGATCGCTGCCTTTAACTGAATGACATAAGCCTTGAGCCGCGCAAAATCCTGCGCGACATTGCGAAGCGCGACCGCGTGTGACTGAATCTGCTGTAATTTCTGAATGTGGACCTGGTAGCCGGCCTCGGACATTTGCTCGAACACCAATGTCTGGCTTCCCCTGCTCAGTGTGAGACGACCACCATCGAGGCTCCCAACAAGGATGTTGCCTCCGCTGAACCAGCCCGCGATCGTCGCCGGCGCGCCGGTGACCTTCAGGCTCACGTTTCGGCCGGCAATGCTTCCGTCGACGTTGTAGTCGGAGACGTTGAGAGCAATCCCCGCAGGGTTAACCGTGGTCACCTCGATGGCACCGCTAAGGTGCCCTCGCGGCGCCTCGACAATATGAGCCATCACGATTTGATTGATTCCGCTGCTCGAAACGAAGTAGCCGTTGATCGAACGTCCTGCACAACCGCTCATGAGAAGCGCTGCGGCCAATAAGCAGGCGAATCTGGCGGTTGCCCAGTATCTCGCGGCTTTCATCATCTTGACGCCTCCTGAAGTCACGGCCATCGTACAGCGATCCAGCGCTGGACTATGTGGCAAAACGGGGAGCGACGATGGTACGCCGGAAGAAGAAGTCAAACGGAGTCGAAGTGATTGTTGGAGGCCTGCTCGCGCTGTTCTTCCTGGGTATTGTTGCCAATCATGCCGGCACCGTCTTTGGCCTGCTTCTGGTCTTGATCTTCATGGCGGTCGGCGCGGTGGCACTGCGCGCCTCCTTACGCAAGCACGCGCTGGCCGCGCTGCTTGAGAAGGCTGAGACGGCGGTCCGCCAGCACATGGAGGCGCTTCTTCGTCGCCGCGCCCAGCTGATCCGCTTGGACCCGTACGGGAAGCCACAGGCGGAGAGATGGTCGAAGGAGTTGGATTACTTCGTCCAGCAACATCTGAAGCCCGCACTTACTACGGCGGAGCAGGTCACTCTGGGCAGGAACAGAAATGAAGTGTTGGAAGCGATCGAAGTGCAGGTTGCCGCGGCCTTGGCCACCCAGAATCCGTTTGCGAAGTTCGCAGATGACTTCACGCCCAGCGAGTTCGAGACCTTCTGCGCCGAGACACTTCGGGAGCATGGCTGGGATGCTCGAGTCACCCAGCAGAGCCGCGACCAAGGCGTCGATGTCGTCGCATCAAAGGCCGGCCGCCGGGTGGTGCTTCAATGCAAGCTCTACTCCAGCCCGGTCGGCAACAAGGCCGTCCAGGAGGCCGCCGCAGGTCGGGCCCACGAAAAAGCCGACTTCGGGATTGTGGTTTCAAACAACAGGTACACGGCGCCGGCCGAAGAGTTGGCGAACACCAACCGCGTGTTGTTACTGCACTACCGCGACTTGCCCAAGCTGGAGGCAATGCTCGCGCAAGCCGATTCACACTGAATCAATTGTGCGGCGACATCACTTCTTCTTTGGCTTGCGCTTTGCCTGCGCCAAGTCCGATCCGGCAACAGATTTGACGACCCTACTGGCCTTGTGGCTGCTCAACAGCTTGCCCGCTTTTGAGGCATCCTTCTTGCTTGTAGCCATAACGCTTACTCCCGTGACGTGATCGCCGTAGATCGTCGTTCTGCACCGCGCTGACGGTGCTACGCACATGAAGCGCACCATATCAGCGGACGCTTGCCCACACTGACGCTCCAAGCTTACTCCTCCCTAACCATCCTCACTTCCACCCACGCGCCCGCGCACCGCGCCACCAGTTCCACCACGGCGGCCCGCGTGCCGCCACCCTTGCCCCGGGATCGGCGCGAGGATCCTGACCCGCCTGGACGGGCGTCCCGGTCCATCAGCGCCGGCGGCGGTGGCGAGGCCACGGATGATGGCAATGGAGCCGCGGCAGTCTTCGTGGACCGCGCGACTCACGCGCAGCCCGCACGCGTAATCAGTCACGACCGGCTGATGCATGATCATCTCGTGCGGATTCTGGCTGTGCTGCCCGTGTGTGCTGGTATTCGCTGGCCACTTTGTCGAGGCACTGCTGGTGACGACCGCTTTGAACAGCTCTGCGGTCATCTGCAGCGCGACACGACGGCGCGGGCGCCCACGTTCACCCAGTGAGGGTCGTTATCCCTGTGGGCTCCGCGCCCGAATCCAAGCGCCCAGAAAGATCGCAAGGGCGTACAAACCCGCCGGCGCGGCGAGATAAAACCATGGCATTGGACCCATAGCCATCACCCAGCCGACGCCCCCAATCGACACGAGCAGCAATCCGGCAACGGCAACGCGCGTCGGTTGTCTGTCTGGCGGCCATGCCTTCAGCGTGCGCGTCCAGGCTCGCTCAGCCATGTAAGCGACGAACAGCGCGCCAATGACAGCATGGGTTATGAAGTTCAGGCTCATCTTTCACCCCCCTGGTGCTCGTGGTTACCGTCCGATTTGGGTGGCACTCTGCCTCTCTGCGCCTCGGGCTGCAACGTCGGCCGCCTTCAGATCTGCGGTCTGGGCGCGACGGTGCTGCTGGGCAAGCAGTACGGTCACGGCAGCAAGTACGGAAGGCCAGCAATTGCCAGCGTGGCGGTCAGTGGATTCAAGAATCCGCACATCTCGCCAGATTCGAGCGCGGTCGCCGCGCACCACGGTTTAACGCAACCACCGATCAGGCGATAGATGATGCCCGCGCTACTCGGTCGGCTCATGTCGATGAGAAACTGATCATGGCTGGACTCCTTTGGTGGCAACCCGGTCGATCTTTTCGGCCAGGCGTTGGAACGCGGCGACCATCCCCGAGCGGTCCGGAACGGCGCGGATCAGGTGCTCAATGGCTTCGAGTCGCGGGGCAATCTGGACGGAATCCAGCGCGAGCCTGCGGACGTGGACGGGGACTGAAGTGCCGGCTTTCTCGGCCTCAGTTTTCAAAGCCTGGTACTCGGCATCTGCGAGGCGGATGCTCAAAACACGGCGGCGCATCGTCATGGCTGCTACTCCTTCGCGGGCCTCGAATGAGGCTCCTCACCAGTAAAGGGGCATCAGCGCGAATCTCTGCCGCAAATGGGTACGTGCCCGACAAGCCGTAGGCGGCTCAGAGCGAGGCACGGCGCGGGATGCGCGGGGATAGCGCCTACAAGTCCGAAAATCGCCGTAGGCGGCTCAAACCCGCGCCAGCATTGGCGCGGGACACACCCGCAGGGATGCGTAGTGTGTGCCCAGAAGTACCGGGCCTTAGCCCATAGGCCGAAGGCCGTATGGGCGGCCCATGTCAGGCCCTTGCCCCACGCCTGCTACGCAGTCACGGGGACCCCTGGACCTGCCACCAAAGCAGAGCCAGAGCACAGGAGCAAAGGCAAAGGCAAAGGCAGAAGCAGAGACAGGGACCAGCGCCAGAGGACCGGGACCAGAGCCAAGCAGGAGCAGGCAGCGACATGGGCAAGGCGCAAGGACAGGACCGTGCGCGCCAGAGCAGTCCAGCCGCCGCCATGAGACTTGATTGCGGTGCATGATTCGCCCGGCCGCAGGCCGTTGCCGTTCGGCCGTCAGGCCGTGGGTCGGCCGCAGGCCGTGGGAGATCGGCCGCCAGGCCGTGCTGTTCGCCCGCAGGGCGTGCCCTGCGCCGGGCCGCGCCAGCGGCTTCCGGCGGGGTGCTGTCCGATGCGGTAAAAAACATTTTTCCCGCATG
>CAZWSD010000216.1:0-6201 GCA_964636535.1 uncultured Acidobacterium sp.
CTCCCCCTCATGATCGGCCGTAAAAAGCGCATATCGCTCGGTCAGGAAATACTCAATCTGCGTCTTCTCCGCCGGCTTGCCCAGGCTCCGGTAGCGCGCCTCGAACTTCACCGGCTGCTCCGTCATCCGCCGCTCGCTCGTGTACCGGAACCACCCGGTTGGATTCCCAGGCTGCTCCGGTTCAATCGACATCATTGCCCAGTAGTAGGGCAGCTTAAAGAACATCCTCGCCACCGCCACCGCCAGCGGGCTGGCCGCGTCCAGCGAAAAAAAATAAATCCCCGGCGTATTCTTCGTCCGGTCCCGCACGTACGTCCGCAGATTCAGCTCCGGGAACCGGTTCGCCCCCGGTATCGCCGGCAATCCCCGGAATCGCACCTGATCCATCCAGAAGGGAACCACCCCTATCCAGGCCGACCCTTCATACACGTCCACGGTGAGCGTGGGTGGCAGCAGCGCGCCGATCTCCGCCGCCGGCACCGGCCAGTGCGCAAACAGCAGATCGTTCCACCGCTGCTGCATCGTCCATAGCCGCTTCGGCAGAGGCCAGGGACGATGGTCCGTCGCGGAAAGTATCTCTTTCATACCGCTCTTTTATCGCCGGTCCAAACTCCAGGACTGGCCTGAAATCAAGGGAACCCCTCTATCCTAAGCCACTTTCCCCCTGGCGCGATTCAACCTGTCGTCAATCGCACATCTGCTTCTCCCCAGGATGGCTTATTCTTATCGGAAAGATGCCTGACCTTACCTCCGAACCCGCAGCTCCGCCAGTGGAACAAGCGCCTGAACAAAGCCAGAATCACACCGAGGTATTCGCCGTCCACGGCGCCGACCCGGAAGTGCTCGCCTACGCCATGGCCCGATACTCCCGCTCCGCCCTCTCCATGAAGGAGTCCCTCAAGGAGATCAGCAGCCAGCGCGCTGAGCAGTTCCTCAACACCTTCTACTTCCAGTACGGCCACCGCTCCATCGCCGACCTCGCCCACGTCGCCCTCGCCATCGAGCGACTCTCGCTGCTCGCGGCCATCGTGCTCGTCGACGAACAGCGCTGGGACGGCCAGGAACGCTCCACCCGCTATCAGAACTTCCGCAAATCCGGCTGGTACCTGCCCTCTTTTGGCCCGGATTCCCAATCCCAGGCACGTTATACCGCCTCGATCGAGGCGAGCTTTGCCGCATACCATCAGGTCGCCGACGGCATGCTCGAGCTGCTCCAGCAGCAGATCGCCTGCCCGGAGGAAATGAAGCCCGAAACCTACACCCGCACCCTCCGCGCCCGCGCCTTTGACGTTGCCCGATACCTGCTTCCGCTGGCCACCAATACCTCGCTCGGCCAGATCGTCAACGCCCGCACCCTCGAAACCCAGATCTCCCGTCTGCTCAGCCATCCTGCGCCCGAGGTCCAACACCTCGGCGAGCGCCTCCGCGAAGCCGCCGCAGGCCCCGCCTGGTGTGTCAACCGCCAAGAACTCGCCGTTCTGCAGGAGCGCATCACCGCCGCCGATCCCGAACTGGCCGATGAATCCCGCGAGCTGCTTCTGCGCGAAACCCGCCCGGCACCCACACTCGTCAAGTACGCAACACCCAGCTTTTACCGCAAGGAGTCGCGCCAGGAACTCCGCCAGGCCGCCCGCGAAATCATGGGCAACACACCCATCGACCAGGCCCCGCTGGTAGATCTCGTCGAAAAATCCGAGTCCCTGGAAGCAGAAATCGCCGCCACCCTCCTTTACGCCAACTCCCATTACCCCTACCGCCAGCTTCGCGACGCCATGACCTCACTCGGCGAAGCCCGCTGCACAGAAATCATCTCCCTCGGCATCCGCCATCGCGGCCGTCACGACGAGATCCTCCGCGAATTCTCCGCCGGCCAGTCCCTCCGCTTCGACATCCTCATGGACATCGGCGGCTTCCGCGACATGCACCGCCACCGCCGCTGCACCCAGATTCTGCAGGAGTTCACCTCGCTGCACGGATATGCCGAGCCCGAAGGCCTCACCGCCGATCTCACCCCCGTCTACCGACATGCGCTCGACTCGGCCCACGCTCTTTACGCCGCGCTGGCCGCCAGCCAAATCGCCGAAACCACCGGCGCCGCGCCCTACCTCCTGCCCCTGGGCACACGCACCCGCGCGCTCTTCAAAATGGACTTCGCCGAAGCCCTCTACATCTCCGAGCTGCGCTCCGCCCCGCAGGGCCACTTCTCCTATCGCCGCGTCGCCTGGGAGATGTACCTCGCCGTCCAGCGCAAGCACCCCTCCTTGGCCCAACACTTCCGCGTCCACGACCCCGACGCCCCCATCGACCTGCTCAAACGCTAGGTCTGTTACTACCGTAAGCCCGCTTTCCGTATCTCCTGCATCCCTCCACCCTCCAGTGGTAAACTTCGCTTAACTTTCTCCTGACCTTTCAGGCGGCAACTCAGATTTTCGGCGCAGCATAGCGCCCTCAACCGTGGCAAGGGCGCTCTCATGCGCCGCAAGGAAATGGAGTTTCAACGTGGCTGATGATCGTGCACGCGCAGTAGAACTCGCGCTCTCGCAAATTGAAAAGCAGTTCGGCAAGGGGTCCATCATGCGCCTCGGCAGCAAGGAAGCCGTGGTGCCCATCTCGACGATCTCGACCGGCTCCATCTCCTTCGACGCCGCCCTCGGCGTCGGCGGCGTCCCCCGTGGCCGCGTTGTTGAAATCTTCGGTCCGGAATCTTCCGGCAAAACCACCATCACCCTGCAGATCATCGCCGAGGCCCAGAAGGCCGGCGGCATGGCGGCCTTCGTCGATGCTGAACATGCCCTTGATCCCATCTACGCGCAAAAGCTCGGTGTCGATGTCGACAACCTCCTCGTCTCCCAGCCCGACTACGGCGAACAGGCCCTCGAAATCACCGAAGCCCTGGTTCGCTCCGGCGCCATTGACGTTCTGGTCGTCGACTCCGTCGCCGCCCTCGTCCCCAAGGCCGAGCTCGACGGCGAAATGGGCGACTCCCACGTCGGCCTCCAGGCCCGTCTCATGTCCCAGGCCCTCCGTAAACTCACCGGAACCGTCTCCAAATCGCGCACCTGCCTCATCTTCATCAACCAGATCCGAGAGAAGATCGGCGTCATGTTCGGCAACCCTGAAACCACCACCGGCGGCCGCGCCCTCAAGTTTTACTCCTCGGTCCGGGTCGATATACGACGCATCGCCGCCGTCAAGGAAGGCGATGCCGTGGTCGGCAACCGCACTCGCGTCAAGATCGTCAAGAATAAGGTCGCCGCGCCCTTCCGGGAGGCCGAATTTGACATCCTCTATGGCGAGGGAATCTCCCGCGAAGGCGACGTCCTCGATCTCGCCGTCACCCACAACATCGTCGAGAAATCCGGAGCCTGGTACAGTTACTCCGGCGACCGCATCGGCCAGGTCAGCGAAAACGTTCGCACCGTCCTCAAGGAGAATCGTGACTCTTTTCAGCGTATCGACGCTCAGCTCCGCCAGAAGCTCGGCATCACCGCCGCAAGCGTGCCCCCGGCGGAAGTCCCCGCCGTGCCGCCCAACGGCGCCTCCGACGCCAAGGATGCCGTCAAACCCTCCCGCCGCGGATAGTGCGTAGGCTGCAATGTTCTTCCCGGATGGCAGGTCCTGCGGCCTGCCATTTTCGTTGCGATCAATAAAGGTACGCTCACATCACCCCTCCCCGCTCAGCTACAATCACCTTGCTGTGCACACCGTCAAAGCCATCTATCCCGGCACCTTTGATCCCGTTACCAACGGACACCTCGATCTCATCGCCCGCGGCTCCGCCCTTTTCGATCATCTCGTCGTGGCCATTCTCCGCAACGCCTCCAAGGACCCGCTTTTTTCCGAGGCCGAACGCGTCGAGATGCTCACCGAAGGCGTCCGCCACTTCGGCAATGTCTCCGTCGCCACTTTCGACGGTCTCCTCGTCGATTTTGCCCGCCAACAGCAGGCGCATGCCGTCATTCGCGGCGTCCGCGCCATCAGCGATTACGAATACGAACTCCAGATGGCCCTCATGAATCGCCGCCTCGCGCCCGAACTGGAAACCATCTTCCTCATGTCCGACGCCAAGTACTCCTTTGTCAGCTCCCGCCTCGTCAAGCAGGTCTTTGAGCTCGGCGGCTCCGTCGAAGGCCTCATTCCGCCCTTCGTCATCGATCGCATGAAGGCGCGCCGCAGATCCTAGCCGGCACTCCTCCTCCCTTGCCGCTCGGCGCGCGCCCGCACCCCACAATTCTCCCCGGCCTTGCCCAAAATCTGAAAAAATAGCCTTATGTCGACTACCGCAACCCGCGTCCTCACCGACCGTATCGGCCGCATCGAGGTCTCCGCCACCATGGCGGTCACCGCCGAGGCCGCCAAGCTGCGCGCCCAGGGCCACAAGCTTGTAGACTTTGGCGCCGGCGAGCCCCATTTCTCCACCCCTCAGCACATCAAGGATGCTGCCATCCAGGCCATCCAGGACAACTTCTCCCGCTACACCGTCGTCGCCGGCATTCCCGAACTGCGCAAGGCCATCGTCGAGCGCCACGCCGCCGACTTCGGCTCTGACTACGCCCCGGAAGACTGCGTCTTCACCACCGGCGGCAAGCTGGCGCTCTTCAACGCCATCCAGGTGCTCGTAGACCACGGCGATGAGGTCATCCTGCCCGTCCCCTACTGGGTCTCCTTTAAGGACATCATCCAGTACGCCGGCGGCAAGGTCGTTTTCCTGCCTACAGACGAAAAGCAAAACTTCCGCATCACCGCCGACGCCATCGAGGCGGCCATCACCCCGCGCACCAAGGCCATCATCCTCAATTCTCCCTCCAATCCCGCTGGCTCGGTCGTTTCCAGGGAAGACCTCGAACGCATCGTTCGCCTCGCCCGCGAGCGCAATATCTTCGTCCTCCTCGATGAGTGCTACATTTACCTCAACTTCACCGGCGAACTCCTCAGCGGAGCTTCCTTCACGCAGGCCAAAGAGCATGTCATCGTCCTCGGCTCGCTCTCCAAGACCTATGCCATGACCGGCTGGCGCGCCGGCTATGCCCTCGGCCCCAGGACCATCATCGCGGCCATGAGCAAGCTGCAGAGCCAGTCCACCTCATCCACCACCTCCATGGTGCAAAAAGCCGCGTTGGCGGCCATCGCGGGCCCGCAGGAGTGCGTCGCGGAAATGCGCGCCGACTACATCAAGCTCCGTGACCGCATCCTTGGCCGCCTATCTGAAATTCCCGGCCTCACCTGCACCAAACCCGAAGGCGCCTTCTACGTTTATCCCAACGTGGGCGCCTACCTCGGCCGCCCCGGCGCCAAAACCGCCATGGAAATCGCCTCCCGCCTGCTCCATGAGGCCCATGTCGTCAGCGTGCCCGGCGAAGCCTTCGGCACCCAGAAGCACATCCGCCTCACCTACGCCATCTCTCACGACGATGTCGAGGAAGGCGTCAACCGCATGAAAGCCTTCTTCGCCAAGCTGTAAAGCGGCGCCGCTCCTTCATCCATCCCATCCGCTGCGCCTCTCCGGGGGCGCGGCGCATCTCCTTTACAGGTGAAAACTCTGAAAATTCAAACCCGCGGCATTCTTTTTGACATGGACGGCGTCCTCGTCAGCTCCCTTGGCTCGGTCGAGCGGAGCTGGCAACGCTGGGCCGTCGAATACGGCGTAGACCCCGTACTCGCCATCCGGCTGGCGCACGGCCGCCGCGCCCTCGACACCGTCCGCTTCCTGCGACCGGATATCGACGCCATGGCTGGCCTCAAGCGCATTGAAGACCTTGAAGTCGAAGACAACGAAGGTCTCGAAATCCTCGCCGGCGTCCCTGAATTCCTCGCAAAACTCCCCGCCGCCTCCTGGACCGTCGTCACCTCGGCGACCGAGCGCCTGGCCCGCGTCCGCCTCAAAAACGCAGGCATTCCCGTCCCTCGGCAGTTCATCAACGCTGAGCTCGTCACAGACGGCAAACCCCATCCCGAGCCTTACCTCAAGGGCGCGGAACTTCTCGGCCTCGGGCCCGCCGACTGTCTTGTCATTGAAGACTCCGCCGCAGGCGTAAAATCAGGCCACGCCGCTGGATGCAAAGTTCTCGCCACGCTCTTTTCCTATCCCATCGAAAGCCTCGCGCCCGCCGACTGGATTGTCGAATCCCTCAAGGACGTCGCGCTCCACCTGCGCGACGGCCTCATCGAACTCGAATTCACCCCCGTCGACCGCGAAACCGC
>CAZWSD010000217.1:0-6157 GCA_964636535.1 uncultured Acidobacterium sp.
GGCGATGCGCGCGTGGTCGATCGTCTGGATCAGCGCCACGCTGAGCGTGCAGTGGATCGGCAACCTGTTCGGGCACCTGCTGCACCTGCCGCTGGCGTTCTTCGAGAAGCGCCACATCGGCGATGTGGTCTCGCGCTTCGGCTCGGTGCAGACCATCCAGCGCACCCTGACCACGCAGTTCGTCAGCGCGGTGCTGGACGGGCTGATGTCGATCATCACCTTGGTGGTGATGGCACTCTACAGCGTGCCGCTGACCGGCCTGGTGCTGGCCGCGTTCGCGCTCTATGCCCTGCTGCGCTGGGGCATCTTCCGCCCGCTGCGCCGCGCCACCGAAGACCATCTGGTCTACGCCGCGCGCCAGCAGAGCGACCTGCTCGAATCCATCCGCGGCATGCAGGCGCTGAAGCTGGCCAATCAGCAGAACCACCGTCGCGCGCGCTACGCCAACACGCTGGTGGACACCACCCAGCGCGCGATCGCCATCCAACGCTGGACCCTCGCGTTTCAGGCGAGCAACGGCCTGGTCTTCGGCGCCGGGCGCGTGCTGGTGATCGGCTTGGCGGCATTGCTGGTGCTGCGCGGCGAATTCAGCGTCGGCATGCTGGTGGCTTTCGTCGCCTATGCCGACCTGTTCACCCAGCGTGCCGGCAATCTGATCGACCACTGGAACGATTTCAAGATGCTGGGTCTGCACGCCGAGCGCGTGGCCGATATCGCGCTGACGCAGCCCGAGGCCCAGCTGCACGGCAGCTACGTTGGTCCCGACCCCGAATCCCGGCTCGAGGTGAAGAACCTGAGCTTCCGCTACGCCGAGGGCGAGCCCTGGGTGATCCGGAATCTGAGCTTCAGCATCGCGCCGGGCGAGAGCGTGGCCATCGCCGCGCCCTCCGGCACTGGCAAGACGACTTTGGCCAAGCTGGTGCTGGGGCTGCTGGAACCGAGCGAGGGTCAGATCCTGTACGGCGGCATCGACATCCGCACGCTGGGGCTGGCGCGCTACCGCACCTTGGTAGCGGCGGTGATGCAGGACGACCAGCTCTTTGCCGGTTCGATTGCCGACAACATCAGCCTGATCGATCCCGACACCACACCGCTCAAGGTCGAGGCCGTGGCACGCCTGGCGCAAATCCACGATGAAATCATCGCGATGCCGATGGGTTACCAGACGCTGGTCGGCGACATGGGCTCGAGTCTTTCGGGCGGGCAGAAACAGCGCGTGCTGCTGGCCCGCGCGCTGTACCGCAAGCCGAAGCTGCTGGTGCTGGACGAGGCGACCAGTCACCTCGACGTGGCGCGTGAGCGCGAGATCAACGCCATCGTCAAACGTATGCAATTACCCCGGCTGGTGCTGGCGCACCGGGCGGAGACCCTGGCCAGTTGCGACCGGGTGCAGCAGATCGTTTCCAGGTCAGCACAATGAACAGCCAAAGGAGATCGGTCATGGTCGATTTGAAGAAGCGCTTGGAGCTCACCGTGATGCCGACCGAACGGTGCAATTTCAGGTGCGTCTACTGCTACGAGGATTTCATCATCGGCAAGATGAAGCCGTGGGTGTGTGAGGGGATCAAGAACTTAATTACCAAACGCGTCGAGCGGTATGGATTGGACCATTTGGATCTGAGCTGGTTTGGCGGTGAGCCCCTGCTTGCCAAGGACGTGGTTTTCGACATCGCCGGCCATGCTGTGAGCCTTCAGCAGGCTGGTGTGATTGGTTCGATGGGTGGCGGGATGACCACCAATGGCTATTTGCTTGACCTCGACACTTTGACCAGGCTGGTCGGGCTGAGGCAAAAAACATACCAAATTACCTTGGATGGCGATGCGCCTGAGCATAACAAGACACGGCGCAGCGCATCGGGCGTTCCAACTTTCGAGAAAATCTGGTCTAACCTAGTGGCTGCACATCGGTCGAATCTCGATTTCAGTATCGTACTGCGACTGCATATCACGCCGGGAAATAGCGATAGTCTATTTCGACTTGCCGAGCGAATTATTCATGAACTGAAGGACGACAAAAGATTTAGAATTTTCGTGCGGGAGATTAGCAATCTCGGTGGCCCCACGTCTGGCAAAATTGACTACATTTCGCGGCAAGAAGCTCAAACAATTGCCAATAAATTGGCGCACGACTTTACTGAGAACGGTATCAGCGCTACTGCGGGCGTCGCCGGTCTTTTCGAAAGTCAGGTTGAGATCAAAGAGATTGGCAAGTCTGGGCACGGGCCGGATGTGCCCCGCACGCCTTATATTTGCTATGCCGCAAAGCCGTATCACTTTGTCATCCGGCCTACTGGCAAGATCGTCAAGTGTACGGTCGATTTCAATTCGGATCTGAACGCGGTCGGCGAATTGCGCGCCGATGGCACGATCTCGCTGGACGGCGCCAAGATGGACTATTGGGCGAGGGGCTATAAATCTGGCAACACGTTTGAACTTGGGTGCCCAGCACATGCTCGGAAACCCAATCTGCCGAATACCGCAATGCAGAGCATTCCAGCATTGCTGGACGGGTAATCAGGCAGACCCATCACTTGATTGGGCGCAGGTATGTTCTGAAGAAGCTTTTAGGCCGTGGCGTGATCGCGTGGAAGCGCCACGGTAAGCGTAGCCACGCTAATCTTGAAGAGGAGTAAGTAAGATGTCTAATGAAATGCTCAACAGCAGATCACCAAGTTCGATTAAGTTTGATGACTTGGCTGCTTTGGAAATCACGGACCCCGTATTGCTTTCGACAGTTGCGGCGGCGGTGAACTTGAAGAATTATGGCAACACGATTTGTATGGGTGATGGAGGCTGCATCGGCGATACAGGTTGTATCCTGGATGACTTCTGCTAGTTGGCCATAACGCTTGAGTGCCGGCGGGTCGTGCAGGTGATCCGCCGGCAACCCGTCAAACTAGCATGCTGTCGAGAAACTCCGAGACGGCCCGGTGACTACGGGCGCGGTTATAGCGGGCTGAAGATCAGGTGCAGTCTTGGTGTAACATCTGGGGGTACTTGCTAGCTAGCTGTCAGCGGAGGATCGAGTGCAGAACGATCACCAGATTCGTAAGCCGCAGGTGCTGGTGTGCATATGATTCTGTGCGAAATGGATGACGCGCCGGCGCTGGTGGACGCGCAGTGAACATTGACACTGCGCCGGACGCCGACAAGGTCTATGACACCTTCGGATTTGTTGCCGCGCACGGACGGCGGGACATCGAGATGCGCACGCGTCCTGGCGCAGCTTATATTCCATCTTATCTCAGAGAGAGTCACACCATGAAAAATCACCGAAAGACCTCAGCAGTGATCGGTTTCGCCTTGGCACTTTTGCTTCCTTTTGCCGTTCACGCGGCAGGCGATCAGACGGCCAACGGGAACTTAGTACCCAAGGCCTTAGGATTTGTCCAAGCTTGGGCCAAGGGTAATGTCAATGCGTTAGAGGCTGATTTAACCAATCAGATGAAGCAAGCTACGCCGCCTACGAATTTTGGCAAGCTCTGGCAGAAAATGATCAGCCGGTTTGGTGCATTTCAAGGCACTGGAAAAACCAAGACCGTTGTGAAGAATGGATTGACCACGGTAATCGTCGAGGCCGATTTTAAGAAACAGGCGCTCGGATTTGCGCTGACGTTCGATGCCGCGCAGAAGATCACGCTTTTCCGTTTGGTTTCTCCTCCTTGACTTGAGGCCAATGGTAGTCGCTCATCAGCCAACATACCTGTCAGGTCTTTGGTGCTTGTCTGAAAGAGCTTGGCCGACAATGACTCATTCCGTGGGCAATCATGAATAGAAGACTGGTCGCTTATCTGATGTTGAGTGTCACGCTGGCGGCGACGGTGTTCTGCTACACGCTGCTGCAGGGTATGGCAGGTGACCATATCAGGGGCGCCTCGCCGCAACAGCGCTATTTCACGCTCGGTGTCGACACGGCACGCGGCGTGAATTACATGCTCGACGCCCAACTCGTCGACGCGCTGATGCAACGACTGCCGCGCTCCTTCGTGATCGCGACCGAATTCGAAATTCCGGCCAAGTACAGCAGTGCGGCACTGCCAGACGGCTCAAGGCACGTTGCCGTCTCCGTCAACATGGTCAGCACGCACTACTTCGAGGCGGTCGATTTGCCCAATGTGCTGGGGCGGGTGATCGCGCCCGCCGAGGCGCATGCCCACGAATCCGAGATGGTGATCAATCGCCGCTGCGCTGATGCATTGTTTGGCAGCACACGGGCGGCGATCAATCGTATACTCGTTCTGCATGTGACCAGCAAGCCCGATGTTTCCCTGCAAGTGGTCGGGGTGACCGCTGACAAGTTCACGGGTATTCGTGCAGCCAATGGCGATGTGTCACGGCCTGTACCGATGGTATGGGTGATACACCAGCAAAAGCTGTTTGATCCGGCCTTGTTGAGTGTGCCCGCGAACCTGTCGGATGAGCAAATCCAGCACGATTTGAATTTGGCGTGGCAGCGTCTGCCGGACGTGGTCAGGGGCAAGGGCGACCGTGGCCTGGTGTTCACGCAGCCGTTTTCCATGGAACCCGGCGCGGTGGCGGCTGTGGCGCATCGACTCAAGCTGTACCTCGGCATCTCTTTCGCCGCACTGCTGCTGACTCTGGCCAATCTCGTGGCGGTGAACTTTCTCGAGGCCTTGCGACGCCGCACGGTGCATGCCATCGAGCGCACCCTGGGTGCAAGTCGCGCCTGGCAGTTGCGACGCGTGCTGTATCGATCACTACTGGGGGCGCTGGTGACGCTGGTGGTATCCGGCGCGCTGCTGGTTGCGGCCTTGATGGTCACCCAACACAGCATTGCTTCTATTCACCGGCTGCGGTTTTCGCCCTGGGCGCGCGTTCATCAGGCGTTGCACTGGTCCCATCTACTCATCCCGGCAGTCGCGCTGACCGTGGCGGTAGCCTTGATCGAAGTGCTGGTTCATGGAGTGCTTCTCACGCGCGAGCAGCAGACGTCCAACTCGATCCAGGTCAGCGGTCCGCGCGGCGAACGGCAGGTCGGCGGCGTCATCCTTGCGCTCGAGTTCACCCTTGCGGCGTTGCTCGCAGTACTGGCCGGCTGGGGCGCGCAGTACGCCTGGCGCATGGCGCACGAACATCTGGGGATGCTGCAGGGGCAGCAACTCACAGTCGTATCGATGGAGCTGAACAAGGCTTACGTTTCAGCACATCCACACGCATTTGTGCGTTTTTTTTCGGTTCCGAATGCCGTACGGACTACGGATTTGCAGCATGCCGTCGCCGGCATCGAACCAAACGCCGAGACGGGCTTCGGCCCGGTCGTCGGTATGCTGTATCGACACGGCGCGGGAGATTTCAGAAGGGGATCCGGAAAATTGGAGGCTGCTCATGCCGGAATCATCACGCAAGCGTTCGCTGTCTCGGCGAGCTGGTTGCCCGTCGGCGGCGTGCGGCTGCTGGCCGGGCGCGCTTTCAACCCAGGCAAGCCAGATGCCCGCGAAATCCTGATCGATGCCGAGACGGCACGGACCTTGTTCGGCAGCGTGCAGGCCGCCGTCGGGCGACAAGTGCACTGGGAACCCTTCGTGCCAGAGCCCGCGACTTTTTTGCGCGTGCGCGGGGTGATTGCGCCATTACGTTTGAACGGGCCGGAACGAGCGCCCGTAGCGAGTGTGATCCAGCAACTGAAGGGTAGCGGTTTTTTTTTCATGGCTGGGAACGACGGAGCCTTCCTCATCCGCCCAGCGATTCCTGTGGCGCGCTACTCAGCGCTGCAAGACGCGGTGCAACGCGTTTTTGCCAAGGATGCCCCATTTCTTGAGGTGTCATCAATTCGGTCGAGCACGCAGTTGCTAGACATGTTCGACCGCTCGCAGCGGGTTCTGGCGATCGTGTTCGGTGCGGTGGCGGGTCTTGCCCTGCTGATCGCCCTGACCGGACTGGCTGTGTTTCTGCGGTTGTTCCTGACGATGCGCAAGCGGGTGGATGCGATCCGGCAGGCGCTGGGGGCCAGTCCGCGCCGCTTGTACACCGGGGTGGTGGGCGGCACGGTGATTCTGGGTTTGGCGGGGGCGGTACTCGCGTTGTTGTTCACGCCGTGGCTGGCGCAGCAGTTTTCGCTGCTCTCCGGCGCGCAGGTGGCGCCGTTCGGCCCAGCGACATGGATCGCGCTGCTGGTGCTGCTGCTGGCGGTGTTCCT
>CAZWSD010000218.1:0-6084 GCA_964636535.1 uncultured Acidobacterium sp.
CCGGAGCGCAGAGCGCGCTGCATGGGTTGCAGTCGAGGTATGTGTTCAATTATCCGGTGAATAACGCAAGCCTGGTGGGCACGCATACCTGGGGCGCCGGATATCTGCTGGAGACGCGAATCGGCGTGGCGCAGCGGTACGAGCAGAGCCCATATGCGGTATGGGGGCTGGCGATTGCAAAGGAGAGCGGCCTGTTGCGTCCCTACCTGCGGCTGAGCAACATTACGAACACCGGTTACCAGGAGATTGAAGGTGTGCAGATGCCGGGAAGAGAAGTGGTGGCGGGGTTGGAGCTGTCACTGGCGCGGAAGGCGCGACGGAAGTAGAGCGGCGCTCGAGTTGCATGCGCGGGGGCATGATCCTGCGCGATGGGCAACCGATCAGTGCCGCGGCGGGGATGGAGGCGGGGGCGGCGGCCGCACAGGCTGCCACGGTTCAATGGAGAGCAGGTTGCTGAGGATGTGACGCTCGCGCGGAGAGTATTCAGACTGGAAGCGTGCGGAGTGGAGAATGGCGGCTCGCTGATCGGGCGGTAGCGTGCGGAGGACATGGAAGGCGCGTCCGAGCTGCTCTTTGCGGTATTGGGGCATGCGCTGGAAGGCCTGGGCGGCCGCGCGGACTTCCTGTTTGCGCTCCGGCGAGAGGCGCTCGAAGGCCTCATTGCGCGCCATGATGCGGGCACGTACGCCCGGGGGTTGCGCGTCAAGATAGCGGAGGCGGTTGATAACCCGGCGGCGCTGCCCGGGAGTGAGGCGATTGAAGCCGGGCTGGCGGCGCAGAGCACGCTCCTGCTGCTGGATGCTCATGTTCTGGTGATGTTGGAACCATTGGGGGAGATGTTCGCCGGCGGGATTCTGTCGCGGGTACACGTGGAGCCGGCGCTGGGGAGCACGTTGCGGCTCGCGCGCAAAACTCCGGCGTTGCGCGGCGCCCATCCGGCCTGCGCGCGCGCCCGCCGCCTCGCGGTGATGTTGCCAGGGACGCGCCAGTGCGGGCTGCGCAAGCACGAGCAAGGATGCGAGCAGGGCAATCTGCGCCGGCCAGCGCGATCGGCCGCAAGAGCGGGCGAAGCCCGGCTTCTGTCCGAAGATATTCCGCGTCATGGCGGGCGTAGCCACGTGGACGGAGCTAGCTTTGGCGCATCCTTTCATGTCGTCGTGTCTCCAAGGGAACCAGGCGGCTCATTGCGTCACTGCACGGCAGCGTCTCTGCGGAGCTTGCCGGTTATTCTATGTAACTAATAGTGCTACATATTGCCGGTATTTGCTGAACTGCCGGTGCTTCCGGCGTACTGATCAATGTCGTTCAACTGCTGGAAAACTTCGGCATTCTGGTCGAGGGATTGCAGATCACGAAGCGTGGCGGATTTCGGTATGACGACTGCCTGCTGGCTGGCGATGGATTGGATTCCAGCATAGGCGCCTCCGCCAATGAGAAGCGCCAGGGCCACGACCACGGCTGCCATGGGGTGCGCAGAGCGGTTGGTGAGAAGCATGCGCATGCGCATCCGCTCAAGCCAGCCGGCGGGCTCTTTGGCCTGCTCCTCACGCACCAGGGCCTGCATCCGAATGGAAAAGTATGGATTTGCCTTGGGCGCCTGCCATTCATCGAGCAAGGCGAAGGTGGCCCGCAAAACGGCGAGCTCACGGCGGCAACTCTCGCAGGCCGCGAGGTGCTCGCGCGCAGCCCGCGACGCAAGCTCGGGGGTCAGCAGCATTTGTTCCAGATTGGACTTCATATTTCGGCAAGTCATGGTGTTCCTCAACTCTCTTCTACAAACTCTTTGAGCCGCTCGCGAAGGGCCTGGTAGGCGCGAAAGAGCAGCGATTTGGTGGCGGAATCGCTCAGCTTGAGTATTTCGCCGATCTGGCGGTAATCGAGCCCCTGATACTTATGCATCAGCACGGCAATCCGCTGGCGTTCGGGCAGCGCCATGACATGGCTGCGAATAGCCTTCATGCGCTCCTCGCGGACTAGGTCCTGCTCCGCGCTGGGCCGGATGTCAGCCACATCCGGGGTGGCGCCGGTCTCCGGATCCGTCTCATCGAGATAAACCGTGTGGGCGGCACGCTCATGGCGGGTGTCGCGCGCGTGATTGACGCCGAGGTTGGTGGCTATGCGGTAGAGCCAGGTGGAAAAGCGGGCCTCTGCGCGGTAGCTTTCCCGGGAACGATAGACCCGGAGGAAGACCTCCTGGGAGAGCTCTTCGGCGATGGCCTGGTTGTGTGTCATGCGGTACATGTACTGCATCATGGGGCGGTGATATTTCTCGACCAGCAGGTTGAAGGCAGCGTCATCGCCCGCGCGCACGCGCAGCATGGTGGCTGAGTCTGCGTCGAGAGAGGCGGCGGCAGCATTGGTGCTGCTTTCGAGCCCTTGGCCAGCGGGCGTTACCGGGTCCAGCGCGAGAGTCGCCATATCTTTTTCAACACGATCCTCTAGCGGGAGTTGCGGCGGATTGGAACGGATTTCATGCCCATCTGGCCGATAATCCGCCCGATTCTGGTTACTTTGCGGTGCCTGATTCCGGCCCGCATCCGGCGTGGGCGTCGAGTGGCCGGGAGAAGCGCTTCCTTGGCGATCAGGCGGCTTCGGGGTTCGTTCCGTATGGGCGTCTTTCGGGACGGAGGGGTGGTCGAGTTGGCGTTTCCCTGGAGGCATGGAAGCGGCTCCCTGATTTTACAGGCGGAGAACATTGGCAAGCAGGAGAGTCAATGCTAATCTAGCGATGGCCGGGCCTCGGGCCTGGCTCCCATCCCAGGGCGCATAACTCAGCGGTAGAGTGCCACCTTCACACGGTGGAAGTCGTAGGTTCGAATCCTGCTGCGCCCACCAAATAAATCAACAACTTAGCGGGATTTTTAGCCGTGTATGGAGCCACTCGCAGGTCCAAACGGTCCCGCCGGCCGGAGATTGCTCCTGGCTCTGCCTTCGCGAGCGGAGTGAGCAAGCCTCCTGAGCCGGCATCTGTGCCTGCGTCCCAGCCTGAGCGCAGACCCCCGCCGCTCCGGATGAGGTGGAGTCTCACAGCAATTCCTCGACGCCCACGGGGGATGTAAAACCTACACTGAACGCGTAAAAAACGCAGTTCGGCGCGAACTTGACGTCGAGTTAGCTGAATTGAGGCTGAATTGAACCTTAATCTTCGCTGAATTGTCGAGAATTTTCCGCCTGACACAGGGTAAACGAACAGAATCTGCAACTTGTCCATAGCTATGGACCATCAATGGACAGCAGATTGCATTAGACCGAGATGTACGGAGATTGTGAACATGCATTGGGTAGCCGATAACATTAGCCCGAGGAAAGCATTCATAAGTGCTGAATCTGTTTTGGTCCTATCGTTGAGCTAACCATTGGTTGGTTGGTCATCTGATCTATCTCCTACATCCGCCGTAATACCCTTCATCCGCACGACCGATGAATTGCGGAATACCCAAAACGGCCGTGTACACCTTGTGTACATCGGCATTGAGGAGGCGTGTGCATAAGAATTCATCCAGCGTCGTCCACGCTTTGCTTTTCCGACTGCGCGGGATTGGTGCGTTGCTGACGGTCTTCATTGTGGGAGTCAGTACGGCGCTTGCTCAGGCCTCGCACTCAACGCCTCAGGTGCGCATCAGTCTGTCGCAGGCGGAAAGGATGGCTGTTGCGCACAACAGGACTCTGCAGGCGGAACGAACGCTGATCCTGCAAAGCAAGGCCAATCAGATCACAGCTAGCCTGCGGCCCAACCCGGTCTTCGAGACGGACGCGCTATTTTTGCCGATATTTTCGCCGCACGCGCTAACAACTGACAACTTGAACAATTTTTCAGAATTTGACGCCGGAGCGAAGTACACCTTTGAGTTGTACGGAAAGCGAAAGGCGCGGATGAAATATGCGCGGGCCGCGACCCATGTCACCTCCTATCGTGTAAGCAACGATGTACGGGTGTTGAGGTACCGCGTAGCCGAGCAGTTCATCGGTGTGTTGTATGCGGAGTCGAAGCTGCGGTTTGCGCGATGGGATCTAGCGACATTCGATAAGAGCCTGGCCATCAGCGAGAAACAATATAAGGCGGGGAGTATCAGCCACGGCAATCTGCTCAAGATCAAGTTGGAGCGGCTTCAATTTCAGACTGACTTAGAGGCGGCGCGGGTTGAAGTGGTGCAGGTCAAGAACCAGCTTCGCCAGTTGGTCGGATTCAGCGCTCTTCCGCGAAAGTATGGCGTCATCGGTCATTTACAAGCGGGGAAACTGCATCGAAGCTTGCTCGGCCTGGAAGCTGAGGCCCTGCGAATGCGGCCCGATCTGGAAGCGGCCAGGCGCGGAGTGGTGGAGGCTCAGGACCGGTGGCGCGCGGCCAAGGCTTATGCGCACCCCAACCTTAGTACCACTTTCGATTACACGCACTTGTCAGCACTGAATAATCTGAGTGCATATGCAAGCATCGCGATTCCTATCTTCAATCGCAATCAGGGCGAGATCGCGAGAACCAGTGCGCGCATAACCGAAGCCAAGGATCAAAAGCGGGCTGCCTCGGAATATGTGCTGACCCAGGTGCGGAGCGCCTACGCCCAACGACGAAGCGCGCTGCAGGTAGTAAGCCTCTACCGTTCAGGATATCTGAAAGATGCGAGCCAGTCGCTAAGTACCAGCGCCTACGCGTATCTTCGCGGCGATACAAGCCTTCTCAATTTTCTGGATGCCGAGCGTAGTTATCGCACCGTGGAACTGGATTATCGTCGAGCGCTGGCCGCCGCCATGCTTTCACGGAAGCTCTTACAGGAGGTGGTGGGGATGCCGGGGCAATCGGGGGGGAGCCGTCAACCATGAATCGAGAGAATCAATCAAGTCGCATAGGGCGCATGGGACTGCCGCATCGTTCCCAGGTCGTGGGTAGTTTTCAATTTGTAATAGTCATTGGGCTCTGTGGCGCAGTGCTGTCGCTCGTGGGATGCAGTCATAAAGACAAGCCCGAGGCGGGCAAAAGGCTACGAATCATTGAGGAGTCCACGTCTGGGGCAGTCATCCAGACCAGCCCCTCCATCGCAAAGCAGTTCAAGCTGGTTCGGGCGCGGTCCATCCAGAGGGCGCATCATTTTTCCGCTCCCGGGGTGATCGCCCCCGATATCAGCCGAACAGTCAGCGTCTACTCTCTTGCCAATGGCTTCGCGGTGCAGGTGCCGGTGCAGCTCGGCGAACAGGTGCGAAAGAGGCAGCTCCTGGCGGTCGTAAATAGTCCTGATTTGGCAAAGGCCATCAGCGACTACCAGACAGCTAAGGCACAGGAGACGCTTACGCGCAAGGAATTGAGTCGTGAACTGGGCCTCTATCAACACGGGGCCGCGCCCCGTAAGGCTCTGCAATCCTCCCAATACGCCGAGCAGCACGCCAAGATCGACGTCGACAATGCTCAACGGCAGATCCGGCTGCTGGGAGGACGCGTGGATTCGCCTTCACCCTCGGTGAACGTCCGTGCACCCATCAGCGGAACCATCATCAAGCAGAAGATATCGCGCGGAGAAGCAGTTGAAAATTCCTATCTCTTCAGAATTGCCGATCTTTCGCGCATCTGGGTCCTGTGCAGCATCTACGAGAACGATCTCTCAAGAGTACAAGTGGGAGACTCTGCCCGGGTGAAGATTTCAGCGTATCCGAACCTGAAGTTATACGGTCGAATCAGCAATATTTCCGGTGTTATGAATCCATCGACTCGTACCGCAGGAGTGCGAGTGGTACTGAACAATCAGCATGGGCTGCTCAAGCCGGGGATGTTCGCGACCGCCCGATTTACTTCCACGCATAAAGCGGCGGAGGTCCTGGTTCCGGTTACAGCCCTATTTCAGTTACACGATAACTTCTGGGTATTTCTTCCAGTCAAGCCGGGAGTATTTCGAAGAGTGCCTGTGGCCATTGGTTCCGTTCCCGTTCCGGGGTGGCAAGTTGTCACTCATGGGCTGCACGTCGGGCAGGAAGTTGTGGCCAACTCATTGGAGTTTGCATCGGCCGTATCCACGCAAACGTAGCCAGCGTCCTCACGCGCGAAGGATATCGTTATGATTAAGAAGATAGTCGATGCCGCCCTGCGCCAGCGGTTTT
>CAZWSD010000219.1:0-4185 GCA_964636535.1 uncultured Acidobacterium sp.
CGGGAGGCGAAGCAAGGCGGAATGCGCGGTTGCCAAGGAAGAATCGGGCTGGAGGGGGGATTTGCGTTGTCGCGGCCGCGATGCAGCTGTTGACGGCATGGTAAAGAGTTTTAGCACTAGCGTGCGATTTTCTCGATTTTGAAGTTGCCAGCCGTAGGATTAAGTGGTGCATTGGAGGCGGAGTACGGCAGAGAGTTGCGCAAGAAGTTGCGCAGAGAGCAACATATAACATATGTGGACAGGGCTATCTGAGCTTTGCGTAGTAGACAAGGCAGTGTAGCCGGGCAAGCGGGTTCCCGGGAAGGCAGCGACGGTTGTTGCAGACTGTGTGGCGCCGCTGGGGACAAATTGCAGACGCTGTGGAGACCTAGAGGACGCTGGCCGTGGACTGGAGTACATTACCGGACCTGGTATGTGTGACGCTGCTGATATGCGCTTTTGCGTCGATCACGAGGAACAGCCATACACATCAGGCTAAGATCTGGCTTTTTAGCTGGGTGTTGATCGCGGTTCATTTTGCTGCGTCGATGTTTCAGAAGCTGCCCGGTTACGCGGGATATGTTCCGGGTTTTTTAGCGCTGGTGGCGCTGAACAGCGCGGGGATCCTGTTTGTATGGGCATCGGTTCCCTTCCGGCATCGGATCTCGAGCCGCTGGATGGTGGCCGCGCTGGTGGGAAGCGGCATGCTGTACCTTGGGCTTGTAACGCTGTGGTCGCCGCCGTTGTGGATGATGGATATCTCGGTGGCGCTGCTCGGTTTGTCGCCGCTGTGTGTCACGCTGGTGACGATGCGTCGGTTCCAGCGGCCGGAGCGATGGACGACGGTGGGGCTGTACTGCGCGCTGGCGGTGTTCGGGCTGGTGGTGCAATCGGGGAAGAATGGCCCGTTTTTGACGGTGAACGGGATGCTGGCGACGGCATACCTTTGCTGCTGCATTATGTTCTGGACTGCCTACCGGCGAATGACGACGGGATCGTTTATCACGGTATCGGGATTCCTGATGTGGTCGCTGGTGTTTGTGGTGGGGCCGACGCTGCAGTTGGGGTGGCCGGAGATTCATATCCAGGCGGAGGTGTGGAATCTTCCGAAGTATGTGGTTGCGGTGGGAATGATACTGCTGATGCTGGAGGACCAAATTGCGCACAACCGGCACCTGGCGCTGCATGACGAGCTGACGGGGTTGCCGAACCGGCGGCTGTTCCAGGACCGTCTGGAGAACGCGTTGTGCCGGGCGGAGCGGACGGGGCAGGAAGTGGGACTGCTGCTGATTGACCTGAACAACTTCAAGCTGGTGAATGACGCGGAGGGGCATCACGTAGGTGACGAGGTGCTGCGGCGGGCGGGGAGCGTGTTTTTGACAAGGGTGCGGCACTCGGACATGGTGGCGCGAACAGGCGGGGATGAGTTTTCGGTGATCCTGGAAGGCCCCATTACGAGGCATCAGGCCGAAGACGTGGCAACGGCGTTGAGGGGGATGCTGGGGGAGCCATTTGAAGTGGAGGGCCAGCCCGTGCACATCGGGGCGAGCGTTGGGGTGGCGATGTACCCGGAGGACGCCAGGGATCCGGAAGCGCTGCGGGTTGCTGCAGACCGGGCGATGTATATGGAGAAGTACAGTTTGAAAGATCCACCGCGCCCGACCGGAGCCCCTGGGTTGGAAGAGAGCCTGAAGCGCGGGCTGGAATCCTGACCGACGACAGCCGGAGTTTGAGCGGACATCCCGGAAGGTTCCGGTGGTCATCCTATCGCGTTGGAATCAAAGATGTTTTCGTATACGGAATCGGTCACCATCGCCGCTTCCCCTGGCTCGATATGGACACAGTTTGTGGACCTGGAGCGCTGGTGGAGCGCCTCCAGTGCGGATCACGTTCGGGTAGAGATCCTGTCCGCGAACAAACGCGTGGCCCTGGGCGCGCGGATGGATCTTGAGGAACATATAGGGGCGATACGATCCGAGGCTAAGACGCGGGTGGTATCGATGAATGAAGGCGTGGGTGCGCGCTGGGAAGGTACGGCGGTTTATCACTACCTGGGATTTCGGATACCGGTCGAAGAGGGAGTGGAGTGGCATATCGCCGGAATGGGGGAGCTTGCGATTGTTTCAGTGAGGGTGTGGGTGTATTTCCCATCCGGTCTGGCGGGGCGAATGGTGGAGTGGTTCGCCACAAGGTTCTTGAAGGTGGAGGCGATTCGTGAGGGGCATTCACGACAGGAGCTGGAGTCTTTGAAGAGGCTGATCGAGAGCAAGTGAGGAGAAATGGTGCGATTCGAACCCCTGCGAGTTGCGGTTGCGGAGCGGGAGAAATCCCGCGATTGGCAGAGTGAGGGTTTTGGATTCGGTGTTGAGTTTCAGGTTGAAGATGGGGCTGAGTCGAGGGAACCTGACGTTTAGGTGAAACGGATCCTGAATAGGGAGAGCAGGAACCGGAGCTGAGTGTGCGGGAGGAATTGGGGTTGGGCGATCTGGTGTGAAGACAGGTGGGGAGGGGGGTTGGTGGCTGGCGTGGGAGGGCGAGGCTGAGGGGTTGAAGTTTGGGTGCGGGAGGGTTATGCGACCTTGAGGGCGGACTCGGCCCATTCCATAGCGTTCCATTGGGATCGGGCAATGAAGTCCAAATCGATGTGGAGTTCGGAGGCGAGGGCGACAATTCTGTGCCAGACGCCGGCTTCGGTGGTGAGTAAGAGCTCATAGACCTGGGAGAGTGGTCCCCTGCCTTCGAGCAGGAGCAATCTTGTATTTTCGTCGATGGGCAGTCCGTCGAGGACCTCGCGCATGGGGATTTCGAGGATTGCATCCATCAAGGAGAGGAGGCCGAGCTGGAACATGTTTGTGTGTCCGCAGTCGACATGAGCAGCGAGGGATTCGGCAAAGCGCGCCCTGACGAGAGCGGTGAGGGCGAGATCGGAGGGTTTGTTCTGGGACATTTCAAACATGCCGCTGATCTGGCACCAGCGGCGGACTTCATTATCGCCGAGGATGAGCAGGGCGTGGCGCACGGATTTGACCTCGCCGCGCAGGCCGAAGAGGGCTGAGTTGAGGTAGCGGAGGAGGCGATAGTAGAGGGTGGGATCGGATTTGATGATCTGCTCGATCTCTTCCCAGTCGAGTTGGGGTTTGAAGATGGCGGGGAGCAAGCGGAGATAGACGGTACGGTTGGATTGGACGCCGCGGGCGCGAAGCATCTCGGGTTTGCGAAAGAAGTGGCCTTCGAAGTAGCTGAAGCCGGAGAGTTTGGAGAATTCCAAGCCTTCGTGTGTTTCGACCTTTTCGGCGATGAGGCGGGGGGCGTGGGCGCGATAGCGCTGGGCGAGCCTGGTGACGTCGGTGACGGCGGATTCCCTGATGTCGATTTTGAGGAAGTCGGCGGCATCCTCGATGTGCTTGCGGGGATCGTCGAGGCGGAAATTGCTGAGGGCGATTCTGCAGCCGGCGTCTTTCAATTTTTTGCAGGCCTGTAGGACCTCTGTATCTGGCGAGACGGAGTCAGGGATCTCGGCGACCACTTTATGTGGGGGGAGCAGGGCGAGGAATTCGCCGAGGAGGGTTTCGCGGGTGGTGATGATAAAGGCCGGGAGGTTGTTGGCGAGGGTATTGAGGCCGACCAGGCTGGAGATATCGATGACGCCGCGGCTTGCGAGGTCACCATCGACGGAGGGGAAGTAGTTGCTGATGTTGTTACGAAACAGCAATTTGTAACCGAAGACCTGCTCGTCGCTGGAAAGGATGGGCAGGCGAGCGGCAAAGCGAGCCGGCCTGGTATCTTCGGCGTTGAAATCGACGACTGCCATCAGAGTTCCTACTGCACGTATCGGCTGCAGGGTCGAGAATCTTTATGGCAATTGCTGAATGACTGTATGGATCGACGATTTTTGTGGGAGAGGTGGGTTCAGACGCGCATGGGCATGATGATGTAGCGGTATTTGAAGTCTTCCTGGCCGTCTTCGGGGCGCATCTGGCCGGCGGACTGGGCGTCCTTGAATTCGAGGCGGACCTCGCCTGTGTTGCCGATGGCTTTGAGGAAGTCGAGGAGGTAGACGGAGTTGAAGCCGACGACGATGGGATCGAAGTTGTAGGGGGTTTCGATGGTGTCTTCGCTTTCGCCGGAGTCGGTGGAGGAAGCGGAGATCTTGAGCTCGTTTTGTTCGAGGCGGATTTTGACGGCGCCGGAGCGCTCGTCGGCAAA
>CAZWSD010000219.1:4285-5989 GCA_964636535.1 uncultured Acidobacterium sp.
TGAGCTCGTTTTGTTCGAGGCGGATTTTGACGGCGCCGGAGCGCTCGTCGGCAAATTGGGAGGTGAGCTGTATGGAGCGGGCGAGGTCTTCGCAGCGGACGATGACGAACTTGTTGTTGTCGCGGGGCAGGACGGCCTCGTAGTTGGGGAACTGGCCGTTGAGGCGGCGGCTGGTGAGGGCTCGATGACCGACGCGGAAGAAGAGTGTGTTTTCGTCGTCGGCAAATTCGACGGCTTCGGCGTCGGAGTTGGCGAGGAGGTACTGGAGTTCGGCGAGGGCCTTGCGGGGTACGAGGATTTTCTTTTCGGCGCCGATGGAGGGGAAGTTTTCGCTGGTTTTTTCGATGTGTGCGAGGCGGTGGCCGTCAGTGGCGACCATGGCGATGGACTCGGCCTTGAGGATGAGGAGTGCACCGTTGAGGGTGTATCGGGAGTCCTCGTTGGAGATGGCAAATATGGTTTTGGCGATGAGGTTCTTCAGGGAAGCCGCAGGGATGGAGATGGCGCCGGTGGAGGGGAAGTCCGGAACCTGGGGGAAGTTGGCGCGGGCCATGCCGACCATTTTTGTGTTGGAGCGGCCGGAGCGGATCTGGACCCAGTGGTTGTCCATGAGCTTGATGCTGACATCGCCGTCAGGGAGCAGTTTGACGTAGTCGTAGAGCTTGCGGGCGGGGATGGTGCAGGAGCCTGGCTTTTTGACGCGCGCGGGGCAGGAGGTGCGGATGCTCTGGTCGAGGTCAGTGGCGGTGATGGTGAGGTGCTCGCCGGTAGCTTCGACGAGGAAGTTGGAGAGGATGGGAATGGTGGTTCTGCGTTCGACGACGCTTTGCGTGGCGGTTAATTCGCGAAGAAGGTCCTGGCGGCTGAGGCTGATTTCCATGCTACCTGCAGCTTTTTCCTGTTCAACTCCGACGGGCATGCTCGTATCCCCCACTACATTTTGCACCAAATCTACACCAGCTTAGGTGCAGGTTAGAAGCAAATCGAACGCGATGGCGCGATTTCCATGGTGTGAACCGATTGTAGGGAATTCGGGGTGGTGGAAATCGGGGTGATTGTGTGAAGAGAGAAAAGGGTGTTCTGACGCAGGTTTGGCGGGGGCGAGGGGTGTGAGGCGAGAGGATCTTTGCGGGGCGGGACCGGGGGTGTAGGACGAGATACGGATACTACGATTTTTAAAAATAGATATTACCCAGTAGCAGTATCCGTTTGGCTAGGAAAAGTGGAAAGACGGAGCAAAACCCTTTGGAAAGCGGGTTTGGAGGTGTGAGTGGTTTTCCAAAAGAGGGTACGGTGATTTTGGAAAAGTTGGAAAAGAGGGTGGAGGCTGGTGCTACCGGTGCCTGGTTCTCCTTGTTTTGCACCGCGGGATTGGAAGAGGCTATGGAAATCGGAGGCGGAGAGTGGGAAATGGGGTTGGAGTGAAGCTGGGCGCGGGTTTTGTGAAGCGGCGAATTGCACAGGGGACGGGTTGTCCGCAAGTTCCACAGGGGGGTATGGCGGGGAGGAAAAGCCCGCCGGCTGTGCGGGCGGGCGGGGGTTGCAGCAAGGGTGTGAGGTGGTTTGGGAGCAGGAGTGGTTCAGTTGCTGTTGACGGAGATACCGCCGTTGACGGTGTGGAATTCGAGGGTGGCGCCGCCGTGACCGAGATTGCCGTCGAAGTGATTGTGCTGCACGCGTTGCGTGGTGGGGAGGTGGATGGAG
>CAZWSD010000220.1:0-5974 GCA_964636535.1 uncultured Acidobacterium sp.
ATCAGCCACATGATCCGCCATCCGAAATACGGCTGCAGCCAGGCCGATAGCAGGCTCGTCGCAAAATATCCCCCCACCGTGCCAACGCCCCCCACCAGCACCAGAGACCAGCCGCGATGCCGGGTCGGCATAATCTCCGCCAATAGCGCATAAGTCACCGGCAGCATCCCTCCCGCGCCGATTCCCATCATGAAGCACATAGCAATGTTCCACGAGAACGCCGGCATTGCCCCACAGATTGCCGTGCCCATAAAAACCACCGCCGCCAGCAAAATCGACGCCCGCCGTCCGTAAAAGTCCGACAGCGCGCCCCACAGGAATGACCCGATCGTCGTCCCCAGCAGTCCTGAAAAAGGCAGCAGCTCAACACGCGCGAACGTCAGGTGGTACTCCGCACGCATACCTGGGATTACAAACCCCAGCGTCACAGGCTTCATCACGTCGATAACCAATGCCACGGCCAGCACCAGCATCTGCATCCAGTGCGCCTTGTTGAGCCGAGCATCTTCCGGCGGAACGATTTCCTCGTAGGTCACCTTGGATTTCCGCCGCGGCATCAGACCGTAGGCCGCAGCCAAAGTCCCGGCCAAAATCAGCCCCATCCCGATCTTCATCCCGTTACCCATCGGCATGCCGGCCAGCACAAAGTGGGTCTTGATGCCCATCAGAAACATGGGCACGTGCAGCAGCACGCCGACCGTGACTGCAAGGCAGCCGGCCCAGAACCAAATCGCATGCCTCCGGCTTGAAAATAATGATGCTTTCTCCCTCATGCCTTCTCCTTGCAATCTCTGCTTCACCCGCTTCGGCTGTGCCTTGCCCGCTACTCACGCCAAATTGACCAGGTCCGCCGCCAGGCGATGCAATTCTGCTTCTGTTTACGAACGGCAATTGCGACCGGCAATGCATCGCTTTCGTTTCCCGGAGCCACGCGTAGATGCGGCAATAACCGGAAATCTTTTCGGCCCTGCAAGCATCTATGAGCGACTAGGTACTATGCAACCGTCTTAACAGTGGATTTTGGTCTACATCGATGGGTGGAGATTTGCCTCCACCGTTGTCTGCGCGGCGATGTGGGGAAAATCACCCACCCTCTCTCCGCCGTGGCTACAATTCCTCTCCCATCAAAAGCGAACCGTCGCGCTGAAGTACACAGACCGCCCGCGACCCGTTACCGGCTCAACCTTGCTCTCCGAACCGCTGGCCAAAAAGTTGTCCATGTCCACTCCCCCTAGCGGCATTTCGTATTCCTTGTTCAGCAGATTATTCACCCCAGCGCTCATCTCCAGGTGCGGCCGCCCATAACCGGCATGCAGGTTGAACAGCGCGTACCCCGGCGTCGGCTGCTCCAGGCGCTGCGGATCCACATTCGACTTCCGATCCACGGCATAAACACCCACCCCGCCGGTCCATCCGCCGCCAGACCGCAATTTGATCGCATCGTCCAGGTTCACCCTCAGGTTCGGAGGCATCATCTCGTAAAGCCCCGTATGTGTGTCGAGCCGCTCCCCGTGCAACCATCCTCCCACAGCACTGAGTGTGCCCTTCCCCAACCTCGCGCTCTTCCATACGGCCACATCCCCGGACAAATCCCCGCCATAAATCACTGCCGGATGATTCGCAAACCGCAACTGCGCAAAAGTGCTCTCGCCCTGGGCGATCGTCGTCAGCGTATTCACATCAATGTAGTCATGGATCCGCGTCGCATAAGGCGTCAGCTTCACCCGCCATACCGCATTCAGCCGATCATGCAGCACCAGCGTCCCGCTCACCGTGTGGGCAACCTCCGGCTTCAGGTCGATATTGCCCACATAGTAGTTCCCGTCCCCAAACCACCCGATCATGCTGCTCACCATCTGGCTCGTCGACCACTCATATCGCTCATACAGGTTCGGCGCCCGCGACTTCCGCGCATAGCCCAGCTCAATGTCCGCATACGCATTCGGCTCGTATCGCGCCATTGCAGTCGCGTCAAAGTCCACATCGGTGCGCCCACGTTTGGCGGCATTAAACGCATTTGCGTCGGCCCCATACATCGCCGAGTAGCCATGCACCGCCCCCGTATCGCTCCATACTGTGTCATTGCGCACACCCAGCAGCGTCGTCCACTTCTCGCTCCACTGGCTCACCAGCTCCACGTAGCTTCCAACCCTCGTCCGGTGTCCGTTGTTGATGTTAAGGAACGAATTCGGCCCCATCGTCGGCGCCATGCCCGCCACCGCCGGCCAGGTGTCATTCAAATCGAACCGATGAAACCCGCTTCCCACACGCAGCAGTTGCCGCCTCGAAATTGGAACCGCCAACTTCACCGTGTAGCCAAGGTCTACGCCGTGATCCTTCATCGGCATAAACATCGGCATCGGGAACTTGGCCTTGTCGTGCCCGATATTCATCGAGTGCGACGTGCTCTGCCAGAACGCATGTGCGTTCAGCATCGCATGCGCCAGCGTCTTGCGATAATGAAGGTTCAGGTACGTGGCGTAGTTGCGCACCATGTCCATCCGGGCATTCACAAAACCCTGATACGGAATGTGGTCTATTCCGGCCCGCAGCACGAACAGATTTCCCGTATCTCGCGCCGCCAGCGTCAATGTCGCCTCCGTGCTCTCCGCATAGGTCGATGTAACCTTGTGCCCGCCGCCGTCCGTGTAATCGCTGCTCTTCATCCACGCCCCCGTGTAGCCAATGCCAAAGTGGCGGCCGGAAATCCACTCCCTGGTCGAAACCCCGTAGCTATCACCGTTACTGCGGTAGAAGCTCGAAACTTCGCCATTCTCGATCACCGGCCTTCCCGGCATGGCAAACACTGGGGGAGGCGACTGCATCGAGATAGTGCCGCCCAAACTGTTTCCTCCCATGCTCACCGGCGTAATGCCCGCCATCACAGTAATCTTGCCCACGGCTGTCGGAGCTATATACATGAGCGGAGGATTCATATGATTCGGGCACGTATTCGAAACGCTCATCCCATTCACAACCAGCTTGACCTGCCCATCTCCAAGACCATGAAGCATGGGGATCGACGCCAGCTCGCCATTCCCGCGCAGACTCACTCCCGGAATTGCCGCCAGCAACTCAGCGGAATTGCGGCTGTTATCCCCTTCCGTCCGATTGACCGTGCGTACACTCGCCCCACTTTCGGTGCTCACCGATTCAACTCTAATTCGCGTTCTCACCTGCGCGAGAGTGAGCATGGCATGCACCTTGATCCGAGTACCCGGCGCAACGTCAATATTGCGAAGAACCGTAACCTGGAAACCCTTCGCCCGAATCGTGACCTGATATTTCCCCGCCGGCACCCCCGCGAAGTGAAAGACCCCTTCCCGATCGCTGCGGACCATCTTCTTCCACCCTGAAACCGCATTCGCGGCCGTCACTTGGGCGCCCGCAACAACCGCGCCCCTGGGATCCCGCAGTACTCCCGCAATCGCTCCCGTCGCAGACTGGGCGCGCGCCGCAAACCGCAACGCCGCCGGCATCAAAGCAGAATTCGCTCCCCTGACTCCCGCCGCCTGCGCGTAACCGGTCCTTGCCGGTCCACACAGTGCAATCACGCACATCATTACCGGCAACAGCCTGTCTTTCAACTCATTTGCCCTTTCTTCACCACACACCCGCGCAACTGGTGCCGGCACTCCACAGCCCCGGCGCCGCTCAGTGCTTCCAGCGGTAATCGAACTCCACATAGCCCCACTGCGCGTCGGTGCCTGCCGGATAAATCGACCGAATCACCGCATGGCCCGTCGCGTGCGCATAATAAAAATCCACTGCCAGGTGCGATGTAGCCTTCCAATTGGCGCTGATATCCGCAATGGTCGCCAGAGAGGAGTGGCCATTGGAAGGACGGCCCACATAGCCGAATACCTTGTTATCGAACGCCCCGCCGCCCTGGTACCACAGATCCTTGGCCGATGTCAGACTCACCCAGTGAAGATCGCTGCGCAGCGCAACCTTCTTCGTCGGCACGTCGATCACCTGTACGAAGGTGTCCGTGTCGTTCATCAGGTTGTAGATCGGAAACCGCGCATATAAACGCGGCGTGGTCAGAAGCTGAAAGAACGTGGTGTGCCTGTTGTCCAGAGGATTGTTGTCCCCTGACGAACGGAACCAACCCCCGCGCACCCATGGCGAACTGGGAACGCTCGCCAATTTGAAACCTCCTTCCAGCGCCGCGGCTCCCGCACTGTCACTCTCGTCGCCCCATCTGCCGTTCTGCCACACGCCCCAGAACATGAAATCGAAATCTTCCCGCCCCGCCGGGATCGCCGCCAGCAGGTCGCCGCCATACGTGCCCAGCCGGATATTCCGGTGGTCGGCCTGCCGCACAGCCAGCGGTCGATTATCCACTTTTAGTACTCCCGTCCGGCCATCGTGATACCCAATGCCAAACGCCCTCATCAGTACGTGTCCATGTTCTGCCTCACGCGTGAACGCAAGGTACTGCACGTCCACATCCAGTTCGGCATTGCCGTTCATGTTGAACACACCCTTGTCGGCGCGCGCCGCAAGCCCCGTAATATCCCAGGCTCCCGCTCCAACATGCGCTTCGACGCCGTCGAAACTCCGTTGTGCGTCAGTAAACCCAAAGTTGCTGATGAGGCGATTGCTGGCGCGGTTGGCCTGCAACCATGCAATGATCGGGTTCTTCGGATGCGTCTCTTCCCCATCAAAAAATTCAAAACGACCCACCCGCAGGTACGTGTCCGGCCGATCCCAGCGGTATCTCACCCAGCCCACCTTGAAGAACACCGCCGCCGGATCGCTGTTGTCTCCGTTCGCCGCGTAATAGCTCCCGCCTAACCCCAGTTGCCCTTGCGCCGCATCTGGGGAAATCGCATTCGACGGAAGCCCCAGCACCGCCGGCTGTGACAAGCCAAGCCGCCAGTCCCAGTGCCGAATCCGCTGCGACGCACTGACTCGCAGCAGCGATTCCGTGTAACTGTACGTATTCGTTGCAGGCGGCGCGGCAAACCAGTTCCACGCATTCACACGCGCCCGTTCGTACGCAGAAAATGTCACATGCGAGCTTTGCCCGTAAGTGAAAATTCCAGTTGTGAGTAAGCAAACTACGGCTGACGCCAGGAGAGCGATTCTGATCGTCTTCATGCGTGAACGCCAGACTGCCCGAGACCGCAACACCCAGTCAATCGTTCAGACGATGGAACTTTTCCTACACCTTTTGGTGGAGCATACCGCGGCCCTTCAGAAGCTCTACTCCTCGGAAACGAATGGGGCTCAGGCTTCCCGCACCCCACAACTCAGGCGACAAGACCCCGGCGAGCGTACCCCTGCTTACAACACGATGATATCGACGCCTTGCCAAATACTCCCCTTAGCCACCTACTGTTATAAGTGCAAGCAAGGGCGCCACGCCTGCTGGTTAACATTTCTTGATAACATCGGATTTAAAGTCCACTTGTCCAATCCCGGCTTGCTCTTTCAGGCTCTTCCTTGTAGAGCCTGGCCGCGGCGATCAGAATCGGCTCAAGCAACGCGAGATGAACCCGGCGACCGCTCCGGAGATTTTGCAACTCTGCGCGATCGGCGGCGGTTCATTCTGTCGTAAATCCTTCTCCAACCAAGGCAAACCTGCGCAAGAATTATCCTTCTCGATCTGGCGCAAGCCATTCTATTGGCGCTGCTGCCGCAACTTATGTTTCGATTAGCTGATACACCAAACACTCGATATGGCGAGGCCCCACTATCCATATCCCGCTCCGTTCACTGGATTCGTCGAGTTGTCCCGGCTCTCTCGCCCGCGTACAATCCGTCATGTAATATTCTGGCCGCCAACCAAGAGGTAACGCTCTTCATGGAAGAAGTGAACGCATTCGATCTTCACGCCGCTTTCCTTCGCCGCGCGCAGGGCGACATCAAAGCGTTCCTTGAGGCGTTTGCCGCACGCTTGGAACAGGCCCTGCCCGGTCAGGTCGAAGTCCGCCGTAAGAAGGACTCCTTCCTGGCCAAAACGCAG
>CAZWSD010000221.1:0-5958 GCA_964636535.1 uncultured Acidobacterium sp.
CGAGGAGTTGTCCATCTCCACGTCAAAGGATTCAACCTTGTTCGTGAAGTAGTTGAACATCCACACTGCCGGCACGGCCACCAGCAGACCGAAAGCCGTCGTTACAAGTGCTTCTGAAATGCCGCTTGCCACCGCGCCGATACCAGGCGTCTTCATCGTCGCGATTTCCTGGAAGGCCTTCAGAATACCGGCTACCGTTCCAAACAGTCCCACGAATGGTGCCGTCGATCCGATCGTGGCAAGACCGCCAAGGCCGCGCTTCAGCTTCGCGTGCACGATCGCTTCCGCCCGCTCCAATGCGCGCTTCGACGACTCAATCTGCTCCGGCGTCACATTGCTGCCCCCACCGTAGTTGCGGAACTCTTGCAATCCAGCGGTCACCACTTCGGCAAGGTGGGACTTCTTGTTGCGATCGGCCACCTTCACGGCTTCATCCAGCTTCCCTTCACGCAGGGCGCCGGCAACGCGCGGCGCAAATTCCCGTGACTGCTTCCGGGCTGCGGAAAAGTAAAGCCACCGGTCGATCATCACGGCCAGCGACCAGATCGACATGATGAACAGAATAAACACCACGCCGCGAGCCAACCAGCCCATGTTGTGCCACAAATCCACTGGGCTGAAGCCCACCGTCTGCTGCGCCTGAAAGAAGCCCAGGGCGGCCAGGTGTGAGGTTGCATTCGAAATATGAGCGAGAATCACTGAATCTTTCCTCCTACGGAGTAACTGCTAAATACTAAGGTGAGTTGCCAGCGGTGCGCGCCCCGGGGCTTTCACCGCGGAGCACAGGACAATCAAAGCCTAATCCCCGAGACTGAAGACCACGTTGATCTGGGTCTCCACCTGCACGGGCTGGCCATTCAAAATATAAGGCCTGTAACGCCAGGTACGTACAGCTTCCAATGCAGCATTGCGCAACATCGCAGGGCCGGATACAACCCGCAAATCCTCAATCGTTCCCCGCGTCGAAATCAGCGCCGAAAGTACCACTGTCCCCTGAATATGAGCTGCCTTCGCGATCGGGGGATAGGTTGGATCGACGCCGCCAATTTTGTTTCCGGCGACCACGCCGGCTGAAACCCGCAACGGAGCCTGCGGGGCTGCCTTCACCACCGGAGCTGGCCCACTGCCCAGGCCGCTGAATATCCCACCCATCACGCCCGATCCCGCTCCGGCCACACCCGCAACACCCGTTTGAGGCGCGGGCTGTGTGTGCACCATCTTGATGACCTTCGGAATCACGGTCGGCGCAACATTGTCATTCACCTGCATCTGCACCTTGGGCGTCGGGGGCTGCGGCGGCGGTGGCGGCGGCGGTGGCGGAGCCACCAGAAGCGCCGTCATCATCGATTTCGGCAGAGCTTCCGGATAGATCAGCGGATACAGAACCAAGGCAGCCAGGATCGATAAATTCAGCACCGCACCGATCCATACGTAATATTTGCTCTTTGTCTTGAGCTTGCCGCCGGATTCCATTAAGGAGTCTTCAAACATTGCCGACCTCGAAGGTTCAGAACTTGATTCACCAGGTTAGACACCAGTGAGCGTGTTTTTGTTCCCGGATCCATCGCAGGTGATCTTCCGGTGATCGTTTTCTAACACACACACATAGCATCTGAAAAATCGCTTTGTTTTCGCCTCGGCGAACCGCACCACAGGTGGTGCAGATTCACCAGAATTTGATCTTCTCCGCTGCTTCCGGCGATGGTACCTATTGCCGCCGCAGCCCATTCCTTAAGACCTGCGGGATCGATCCCATTCCGCCGCTCCCGCCATCAAAATCTACCGCTTGATCTACCGCTTGGACTTCCTCGAAGCAGGCAGCGTGGCTGCCTTGCCCTTCTTGCTCGCTCGCCAGTTCTGATACGCCACCAGCATCGGCGACGCCACCGCAATTGAGGAATACGTACCAATCAGGATGCCGATCACCAGCGCAAATGAGAATCCGCGGAGCACTTCGCCGCCAAAAATCAGCAGCGACATCGCCGTCAGGAATGTCAGGCCAGAGGTCAACACCGTTCGACTCAGTGTCTGGTTGATGCTCCGGTTGACCAGGTCCGCCAGAGGCTCACGACGTGACATTCGCAGATTCTCGCGAATCCGATCGAACACCACGATCGTGTCATTCATGGAATAGCCAATCAGCGTCAGAATCGCCGCAATCACCGTCAGCGACATCTCGCGATCCGCCAGGCTGAAGGCGCCGATCGTGATAATCGTGTCGTGAAAGACCGCCACCACCGCTGCCACGCCGTAGATCAGCTCAAACCGGAACCACAGGTAAATCAGCATCCCGGCAAGCGAATACAGCACCGCCATCAGCGCCTTGTGCCGCAGTTGCGCGCCTACCTCCGGGCCCACAATCTCCACGTTGCGAATCTGAAAGCCCGATAAATAAGCGCCCTGTTCAAGCGACTGCACCACCGCCGGATCCGCCACACCCTTCAAATCCGAAATCGACCCGATGATCCCGCCGTGACTGGTGAGATAGTTTTCGATCGCCGCGGCCTGCTGCGTGTATCGCGCCGTCGCGGCCGGATCGTTCCCCAAATGTTCCGGATCCTGCTGCTCCAGCCACTGCAGCAGATCGCCCTTGCTCGCGTTGTCCAGATCCAGCTTGCCTTGGGCCTGCGCCTGCGCTCCCGCCGCGGTGTAATACTTCGTCAGCATATGCTGGATCTGCGCCCGGCTCCGGTCCAGCATAGCCGTATCCGTGGCCTTCACCGCCAGCGTGATCAGCTCCTCGTGCTCTGAAGGCCTCCCAACGCTCTCGATTCGCGCGCTGTGCAGGCCCTCGGCATTCGCCGCCGCCCGAATCCGGTCCACGTTCGGCGGTCCCGCAAACTTTACCTGCACAACCGTGCCGCCCTTAAAGTCCACATCCAGCCGCAGATGATGCCAGAAAAACAGCGAGTACAGGCCGGAAATACTGAAAATCAGCGAAAACCCGAGGAAATACCACTTCTTCCCCAGCCAGTCGATCTTTACGTCGTGAAACAGTTCCACAGAATTTTCCTTAGCTTCCAGTCGCTTTTAGCCGCTAGCTCTTAGCCTCTAGCTGTCGGCACTTGCCATCCGTTCAATTTCTCTTCCGCAATCCTTCGCCCTTGCCAATTACCGGCAAGAGCCAAAGGCGTGCAGCCGACACCTATATCGAAATCGCTTCGCCCCGCCCCTTGCGGTTCAAGATCGCTTCAAAGATTACCCGCGATACAAAGACCGCTGTGAACAGGTTCGCCATCAAACCAAACACCAGTGTCACGGCAAAGCCGCGCACCGGGCCCGTTCCAAAAATAAACAGAATCGCCGCAGATACCATGGTCGTTACGTGCGTATCCAGAATCGTCCTCCACGCATGACCAAAACCCTGGTCCACGGCAGCCGCCGCGGTTTTACCCGCGCGCAGCTCCTCTCGTATTCGCTCAAAGATCAGCACGTTCGAGTCCACGCCCATGCCGACCGTCAAGATGACACCTGCAATTCCCGGCAGCGTCAGCACCGAGTGCGTGAAGCCCATGAACCCCAGCAGGATCACCAGGTTCAATATAAGGGCCAGGTCCGCGTTGATCCCCGCGCCCTTGTAGTAAATCAGCATGAAGATCAACACCGCCGACATCCCAACGACCGACGCCAGCACGCCGGCGTGAATCGAGTCGATCCCCAGCGACGGCCCGATCGTCGTCTCCTGCAGGTAGGTCAGCGAAGCCGGCAGCGCGCCCGTGCGCAGCAGCAGTGAAAGATCCTTCGCTTCCTGCATCGTAATGCCGCCGCCCGAGATCGTGCCCTGGTCGCGAATTGTGCCGTCGATATTCGCCACTTCCTGAACTTTGCCGTCCAGCACAATCGCCAGCGGCTTGCCCTTGTTGGCTGAGGTAAAGGTCGCGAACCGGTCCCCCGCCGCCGTCGTTAGGTAAAAATTCACCTGCGGCTGGTTCGTGTTCGGATCCGTCCCAGGTTCGGCATCCCGAATATCCGTGCCCGCAACAATCGGCACCCGCGTCAGTTCGTACCACTGGCCGACACTGTTTGCGCTCGACGCACCCGGCACACTCTGCCGCAGTTCCGAGTCATACGGAACCGTACCGCCCAGCGCCTGTAACGCGTCCGAATGGCTCGACCACGGCCCGCCCGTTACCAGGTGAATGGAAAGCTTCGCCGTCGACTGGATCGCGTTCCTCACCCGCCCCGGATCAGAAATTCCAGGCAGCTCCACCAGTACCTGGTAGCTCCCCGTGTTGTACGGCGCCACCACCGGCTGCGTCACTCCCAGCGCGTCCACGCGCTGACGAATCACCTCGATCGACTGCTGCTCCGCTTTCTGCTTCACGCTCGTCATCACCGTCGGTTTCATCGAAAGCGTCCACTGTCCGTTCGCACCCGGAGAAATCGCGTATTGATCGCTGTAACGCTCGTTCAGCAGCGCGCTGATGTCCGCGCTCTTCCCCGCCGGCGCGTCCAGAATCTGGATCACACCCGGCTCTTTCTTCGCGTCCGGGTTGATCACTTCCGCGCCAATAATCCCGTTCTGCTTGAAGTCCTGCTGGATCCGCTGCGCATCCTGCTGCGCCTGGCCCGATACCGCCTGGTCAGCTTCCACCTGCAGCACCAGCCGCGTGCCGCCCTTCAGGTCAAGACCCAGTTGGATACGCTTTAAAATCGCCGTCTGTAGCGCCTTCCCGCTGAAACCCTTGGGAATGCCGAATATGCCGTAAACAAACACCAGAAGTATGGCAATAATGAGGATTGTCTTTTGAGTTAGATTCTGACGCATGAACTCTATCTGCTCGCTGTTCGAGAAGGCTCCCGCCTCTCGCGGTTAATGGCCTACTTCGTCCCCTCGTCTTGCGTGGTCAGAGACGCGATCGCACCCTTCGCCACTTCCAGCCGAATGTTATCCGGCGCCACCCGTATCTGAATCACGTCGTCCCGGATTGCCAGGATCGTCCCGCGAATCCCTCCCGTCGTCGTCACCCGGTCTCCAGCCTTCAAACTCGACAGCATCGCCTGCCACTTCTTCTGGCGCGTCTGCTGTGGCCTGATCAGAAGAAAATAAAATACCAGCAATATCAAAAGGAATGGCAGAACCGGGCCAATCCCCTGGGATAAAAATCCCGGAAGCGCCAATCCCAGCGTCGCCGGATCGGCATGTAGGGTACTCAGTAATAAGGTCAAAGCACTATCCTTCCAGTGAGAGCCTCTGCCGCACCGCGACCAGCCCCGATCACGGAGGCCTCACGGTTCTTCACACGCCTTCGGCCAGTCCGCGGCCCTGCGCCGACTCCGGGCTTCGATACTCCAGCCATCTCTTTTTGTGTCTCTCCGTGAAAAGTTTCAGCCAGACGATGCTGCCGAAGCCTCGAACCAAGCCTTCCGCCATCCGTGCCGGCATGGCGGTCCTGGGATGGATCCCGTATTCTCTCTCAATCTTGAATTATTCCAGGGCCGTCCACACACAAATCCCCTCACGGGTTTCAGCGCCAGAAGGGGTTCAGGAAAGCCTTGCCATTTAGCATCGCGTCCGCAATGCCTCAGTGTCAAGAAAACCCGCTCTCTCATCTCTCCGGACGTCATCTGCGAATCCGGCTTGTCACCATTGCTCAACCCCTGCAATCATGGCCCGATCCATTCAACACCCCGCAAAGGAGCACCCCAATGCGACTCCGCATCCTCGTTCTCGCCGCACTCATCGCCGCCGCACCGGCTCTGCTCGCTCAAAAGCCTGCATGGCAGCCTGGCCCCGAAGATCTCACCCTCCATCTCTGGCCCCACGGCGCCCCGGGTGAACCAACCCATCCGGCCCCCGAGGTCAACACCACCACCCCCAAAAGTAATCTGGTTGCCGGGCGTCCCATCGTCCGCCTTGCCAACGTCTCCAATCCCACGCTCACCCTCTACAAACCCAAAGGCCGCAACACCCACACCGCCGTCCTCGTCTTTCCCGGCGGCGCTTACCAGATTCTC
>CAZWSD010000222.1:0-5936 GCA_964636535.1 uncultured Acidobacterium sp.
CTCAGCCGGATGGAAAAAGGCGCCGAATATGCCACCGAACTCGCTGAAGCCCAGCGGCGCGGCTACGCCGAAGCTGATCCCACAGAGGATGTCGATGGCTTCGACGCCCGTTCCAAGCTTGTCATCCTTACCCGCCTGGCGCTCGGCGTAAACCTCCCTCCTCAGGAAATCACCTGCTACACCATCCGCCAGGTCAGCGCCATCGACTTTGCCTATGCCAAGGACCTCGGCTGCACCATCCGCTCCGTCGCCCGCGCCGACCTCCGCAACGGCAACCTGGTCGCCCTCGTCGCTCCCATGCTCGTGCCCTTCCACTCGCCGCTCGCCTGGTCCCGAGGAACCGAAAACATGGTCCTCATGAGCGGCCAGTACGGGGGCGACGTCGTCTTCTCCGGCCACGGTGCCGGTGGCAACCCAACCGCCGTCGCGGTCGTCTCAGACCTTTGCGCCATCGCGGCGGGCACCGCGCCGCCCGCCGCCGAAGCCCCCACCGCAACCGTCGCCGGCGAATTTGAACTCCGCCACTATGTCCGTTTTACCGTCAAAGACCGCCCCGGCATCGTCGCGGAAATCGCCGGAGCCATGGCCTCCCAGGGCATCAACATCGATTCGCTCTTCCAGCGCTCCGGCTTCGGCAAGGATAGCCTGCCCTTCGTCGTCACCACCGAGCCTTGCCTGAATTCGCGCCTCAAGCTCGCCCTCGCAAAAATCCAAAACGCCGACTGGCAGGCCCGGCCCCCGCTCGACCTCCAGGTTCTCGAACCGGAACCCGCCGTCCTCGCCTGAACTCGCTAACCCCTCCATCCACCGCGGCGGCCGCTTCAAAATCACCCCTGCCGCCTTTTCACTCCGTACCAACACACCTGACATCTTTCCCGGCCAGTGCTTCCATCTGTATCTCTCGCGGCCGCATCCAAGGTTGAGGCAGGGAAGCTATCCCTTGCTTAGCCTCCACGCAAGTGATTGAGTCTTTCGGAGGCCGGGTTTCCTGTCGAATCCCATTCCAAGAGGAGTTTCTATGCTGCGACGCAACCCTTCTGTTCGACTGTCCTTTATCGCCGCGCTGGCAGTTGCCTTTGCCGCGCTGCTCGTTCCGCACTACGCTCTTGCCCAGAACGTCAGCCAGAACGCCATGGCCGGCAAATATTCCGTCACCCTCAAAGTCCTGCCCGCCGAGGGCTTCATGGGCTCCGGTGCGATGATGGTCCGCGACGGCGGAGCCAAGCCTTACGAACTCAATGACGCCATGCCTCCCAATCACCATATGGTCGTCTTCATTACCAAGGACGGTAAGCCGGTCGAGCACGCCCACGTTAAGATCTGGTATCGCACCGCCATGGGCAAAATGAACAATATGGGCAACATGAAAATGGCCGGCAAGAACAAGTGGATGAGGCTCCCTGTCGTCCGCATGCACGTAAAAGGAAAGGGCGCCGCCACTACCCACTTCGGCAACAACCTCGTGATGAAGTCCGGCAGCTATGACGCCAAGGTCAAGGTGAACGGCCACACCGCGATCTTCCATTTCACCCTCTAATCCGAAAGATTCAACCTCAAAAGGGAAGGGCCGCGCCTGCGGCCCTTCATCCTTCTTCTCCGCCCGCTTTCATTTGTGCCCCAGCACCGGATGCGGCTCATACGGCTCCTCCAGCCGCTTCACCTCCTCCTCGCCCAGATGCACTTCCAGCGCACCCAGCGAATCCTCCAGGTGCTTCATCTTACTCGCGCCTATAATCGGCGCCGTAATCCCCGGCTTGCCCAGCATCCAGGCCAGCGCCACCTGCGCATTGCTTACACCGCGCTGCTGCGCCACTTCCGTAATCCGCTCCACCACCGCAAAGTCCGACTCCCGATAGTAAAGCCCCTGCGCAAAGTCATCGGTCTGGGCTCGAATCGTTTCGCCTTTGCCGCCACGCACCCGGTTGCCCATCACAAAACCACGCGCCAGTGGACTCCACGGAATCAGCCCGATGCCTTCCTCCAAGCACAGCGGAATCATCTCCCGCTCTTCCTCGCGATACACCAGGTTGTAGTGGTTCTGCATCGTCACGAACCGCGCCAGTCCCATCTGGTCCGCCACATGCAGCATCCGCTGGAACTGCCACGCATACATCGAGCTCGCTCCGATATACAGCGCCTTGCCTGACCGTACTACCTCGTCCAGCGCCTCCATCGTTTCCTCCATCGGCGTCGTCGGGTCAAATCGGTGAATCTGGTACAGGTCCACGTAATCGGTCCCCAGCCGCCGCAGGCTGTCGTCTATCGCGTGCATGATATGCTTCCGCGACAGTCCCCGCTGGTTCACGTCATCGCCCATCGCGTTGAACACCTTCGTCGCAATCACCACCCTGTCCCGCGACGGTCCAAAATCCCTGAGCGCCCGCCCCAGAATCTCCTCGCTCACACCCAGCGAATACACGTCCGCCGTGTCGAAAAAGTTGATCCCCGCCTCCAGCGCGCGCCGGATAAAGGGACGGCTCTCTTCTTCCCCCAGTACCCACTCTCGCCACTGCTTCGATCCATAGGTCATCGTGCCCAGGCAAATCCGAGAAACCTTCAGTCCGGTTGAGCCAAGATTGACGTATTCCATTCCACCTCCATGCCCGCTTTTCTAAATTCCTTCCCGTTGGATGACGCCGCGCCCCCGCAGTTTCTGCCTCGCCCCTCAATCCTGCCCCTTTTCCACCGCAAGATGACAGGTTCGACATCCATGACAATCTCGACATAATTGAAAACATTAGACTTACTGGACTTTTCCGAGTGACCATCCTGCGTCTCGTGCATCTAACGTATATGTTTCGTGTTCTTCTCGAAGCCCCCTCTTCGTGTGCCTGTGCTCACCACTCCCGGGCAAGCGTCAACGGCACACATTGTACCCCTTCCCATAAGACCTTTATTTTGCGTGCCTTCTGGCCCATTCTTATCCTGATGCTTGCAGTTCCTGCCCACTTGCACGCACAGCCCGCTGTCTCACTTTCTGCTTTGCCAGATGCCCCCACCGCGGCCAGCCTGACACAGGTCGCCTCCCAGGGTGACGGCGTCATTGCCGGAACCCTCGAAGACCCCTCCGGTAAGCCCTTGCCGAATGCTCCGCTCCGCATCTTTGGAACTGGACTGAGCGAGGCCGTCGCCAGTAAAACTGACGCCAATGGAGTCTTCCGCATCACCGGCCTCAACCCAGGAACCTACCACGTTCAGGCCTCCGCCCAGGGTTATCTCACCGCGACTTCGCCTCTTGTCGTTCTAGGCAAGGGCGAGGTCTACCACCTCACCCTCACTGAGGTTCCGCTCCCTAAGTCCACAACCACCGTCACCGTTTATGCTTCCACCGTCGCGCTGGCCACCCAGCAGGTCCATCAGGAGGAAAAGCAGCGCGTCCTGGGCATCGTTCCCAATTTCTTCACCAGCTATCAGCCCAATCCCGCACCTCTTACCCCCAGGCTTAAAATGAGACTCACCCTGCGCACCATGGCCGATCCCTTCATCTTCGGCGTCGCCGCCGCGGTCGCCGGTCTTGAGCAGCAGCAGAATATCTACCCCGGTTACGGAACCGGCTGGTCAGGCTACGGCAAGCGCTTCGGCGCCTCCTATGCTGACTCCAATATCTCGCGCTTCTTCGGCGAGGGCGTCTATCCGGTCCTTTTCCACCAGGACCCCCGCTATTTCTACAAGGGCACGGGCAGTTTCGGCTCGCGCCTTTGGTACGCCATTCGCTCTACCGTCGTCTCCAAAGGCGACAATGGCCGCTGGCAGCCCGGCTACGCCTCCGTCCTGGGTGACTTCACTGCTGCCGGCATCTCCAACGCCTACCACGCCCCGCAGGATCGCTCCTTCGGCATCACCATGCGCGATGGCGGCATTCTCATCGGCGGTGACGCGTTTGAAAACGTCCTGCGTGAGTTCCTCTCCAAATCGCTCACTTCCAATCTGCCGCCCAACGCCAAATAGTCATTTCAGCCGGCACCCAAAGCCTCTCCCGGGAATCTATCTTTCGGGAGAGGCTTTTTTTCCTGCAGACCGCCCTACTTGCCTTCTACTTTCAAATCTCGTACCGTGACCCCTGCATCCTAATCTGCGTCTACGCGTTTCACCTAGATCCTTCACCCGCAGCTTCAAGAGGAACCATGGACCCCACCCTGAGCAACTCCTCCGCCGCGTCAGAGCAGCCCTCCTCCGTACAGATCAACGGAACTCAGATCGAGGCACGCCCCGGCGAGCGCCTCATCGATGTCATCAACCGCGCCGCCATCCAGCTCCCCCAGGTTTGTTACGATCCACACCTCGGTCCTATCCAGACCTGCGACACCTGCCTCGTCGAAGTCAACGGCTCGCTCACCCGCGCCTGCTCCGCCACGGTCAAGCCCGATATGGTCGTGCAAACCGCCACCCCCGGTGCCCAGCGTGCCCAGAATGAGGCCTTCGATCGCATCCTCGGCCGCCACATGCTCTACTGCACCGTCTGCGACAACAACAATCAGGACTGCACCGTCCACAACACCACCGCCATGCTCCAGGTCGAGCACCAGAAATATCCCTACCAGCCCAAGCCCTACCCGCAGGACCACTCCAATCCTTTCTACCGCTATGACCCCAGCCAGTGCATCCTCTGCGGCCGCTGTGTCGAAGCCTGCCAGAACTACCAGGTCAACGAAACCCTCTCCCTCAACTGGGAAAGCGACCATCCCCGCGTCCTCTGGGACGGAGGCTCTGAAATCGCCGGCTCCAGTTGCGTCTCCTGCGGCCACTGCGTCACCGTCTGCCCCTGCAACGCGCTCATGGAAAAATCCATGCTCGCCCAAGCCGGCTATCTCACCCACTGGCCACAGCAGGCCATCGACAACATGATCGCCGTGGTGAAGGGTATTGAGCCCGAAATCGGCTACCGCCCCATCCTCGAAATGTCAGACACCGAAGCCGCCATGCGCCAGACCCGCACCCGCCGCACCAAAACCGTCTGCACCTACTGCGGCGTCGGTTGCAGCTTCGACGTCTGGACCCAGGACAGCCCCAACAACCCCCGTCACATCCTCAAGATCCAACCCGCCTCCGGCCCCGCCAATGACATCTCCACCTGCGTCAAGGGCAAATTCGGCTGGGACTACGTCAACAGCCCTGATCGCCTCAAAACCCCGCTCATCCGCGAAGGCGACGCCTTCCGCCCAGCCTCCTGGGACGAAGCCCTCAGCCTCATCGCCCGCCGCCTCATGGAAATCAAAGCCGCCCACGGACCGGACTCTATCGGCGTCATCTCTTCCTCCAAGTGCACCAATGAAGAGAGCTACCTCATGCAGAAGTTCGCCCGCGCAGTCATCGGCACCAACAATGTGGACAACTGCTCCCGCTACTGCCAGTCCCCGGCCACCCAGGGCCTCTTCCGCACCGTCGGCTACGGCGGCGACTCAGGCTCCATCCACGACATCGCCCAGGCCTCCCTCGTCATGATCATCGGCGCCAACCCCGCTGAAGCTCATCCCGTCCTCGCCACCCGCGTCAAGCAGGCCCACAAGCTCCGTGGCCAGAAGCTCATCGTCGCGGACCTGCGCAGGCACGAAATGGCCGAACGCGCTGACATCTTCCTCCATCCCAAACCAGGCACCGATCTCATCTGGCTCTCCGCCCTCAGCCGCTACATGCTCGACCACGGCCACGCCAAACTCGACTTCCTGGCCCGTTGGGTCAACGGCCTCTACGAATACTCCGCCAGTCTCGAGCCCTTCACCTTGGAATTCGCCGCCCAGGCCTGCGACCTCTCCCTCAATACCCTCACCGCCGTCGCAAAGGAAATCGCCGCCGCCCCCTCCGTCTGCATCCTCTGGGCCATGGGCGTCACCCAGCACTGCGCCGGATCCGATATCTCCACCGCCATCTCCAACCTGCTCCTCCTCACCGGGAACTACATGCGCCCCGGCACCGGAGCCTACCCCCTCCGCGGCCAT
>CAZWSD010000223.1:0-5920 GCA_964636535.1 uncultured Acidobacterium sp.
GTGTCAGTTCGTTCCGGAACCTCTTCGAGGCTCGACGCATCCTCGCCACCTGGCGCTGCGATTACCACGAACGGAGGCCACATAGCAGTCTGAGCTACATGACACCATCAGAGTTCGCCGCAAAAGCAAGCCGTGGAAAAGACGCAGGCTCCGCCTGCTTGAAAAACGATACTGCCGTTTTTCACTTTCCCACCGCTACGGCTGCGGCTGGCTGAGTATTATTTGTATGCGGAAAACGGGGTTCAGGCCAGGATGGAGAACGCCGGGGCAAGGGCGCACATCTCATCGCGGTACGGCGCATCAGTGAATGGCAATGCGCGGTCGGCGCGGACTATCCGACGGCAGTGGTTGCGTATTGTGGGGCGCTGGGTGCGGCGATGTCTTGCGCGCCGACGACGGCGATGGTGGCGATGTCGACGACTTCTTCGACTTCGGCTCCGAAGGAGAGCAGATGTACGGGGCGGGCCATGCCCATGAGGATGGGTCCGACGGATTCGGCTCCGCCAATGCTGGCGAGGAGCTTGGAGGCGATGTTGGAGGATTCAAGGTCGGGGAAGATGAGGACGTTGGCGCCGCCTTTGAGTGGCGAGAAGGGGAAGATGGTTTCGAGTTTGGCGGAGTTGACGGCGATATCGCCCTGGATTTCTCCGTCGACGATGAGGGAGGGATCGGCGGCGCGGACGAGTTCTGCGGCGCGGCGCATTTTCTCGCAGAGCGGGTGACGGGTGCTGCCGAAGGTGGAGAAGGAGAGCATGGCGAGGCGGGGTTGGACGTTGAAGCGGCGCGCTTCATCTGCGGCGCAGAGCGCAATTTCAGCGAGGTCCTCGGCGGTGGGTTCGATATTGACGGTGGCGTCGGCGAGGAAGTAGAGATCGCCTTTGCGGGTGATGATGAGATACATGCCTGAAACCTTGTGAATGCCCTCGCGCACGCCGATGACCTGGAGGGCGGGGCGCATGATGTCGGGATAGTTCTGGCTGACGCCGCCGACGAGGGCGTCGGCATCGCCCATGCGGACCATCATGGCGCCGAAGATGTTGTGGTCCTTCATCAATTCGGTGGCCATGCCGGGCGTGACGCCGCGGCGCTGGCGCAGGCGGTAGAGTTCATTGACGTAGTGCCGGCGTCGCGGGGCGGTTTCCGGCTCGACGATGCTGACGCCATCAAGGGGCAGACCCAGCTCGCAGGCGTTGCGCTGGATTTCGTCGGCGTGGCCAAGGAGCACAGGAATGGCGATTTTCTCCTGGAGGAGGCGGTGGCAGGCGCGCAGGATTTTGGGGTGGGCGCCTTCGGGGAAGACGACGCGCCTGGGGTCGGCAATGGCCTTGCGCACCATCATGCGCATGATGCCGTGGGCTTTGCCGCGCTGCTGTTCGAGCTGCTCGCGATATTCGTGGAGGTCGACGGGGCGCTGCGCGACACCGGTATCCATGGCGGCGCGGGCGACGGCTGAGGATTCCCAGACGAGGACGCGAGGGTCGAAGGGCTTGGGGATGATGTAATCGGGGCCGAAGCGGAGTCGTTCGACGCCGTAGGCGCGGCAGACGGAGTCAGGGACGTCTTCCTTGGCGAGGGCGGCGAGGGCGTAAGTGGCGGCGAGCTTCATTTCCTCATTGATGGCGGTGGCGTGGACATCGAGCGCGCCGCGGAAGATGAAGGGGAATCCGAGAACGTTGTTGACCTGGTTGGGATCGTCGGAACGTCCGGTAGCCATGATGATATCGTTGCGGACGGCACGGGCCTCGGCGTAAGTGATTTCGGCATCGGGATTGGCCATGGCGAAGACGACGGGCCGCGGCGCCATGGAGGCGATCATCTCCTGTGTGAAAGCGCCTTTGGAGGAGAGTCCGATGAGAACGTCCACGCCCTTGACGGCTTCGGCCAGAGTCACCAGGGGCGCGTCTTTAGCAAATCGATCCTTGTAAGGGTTCATCCCTTGTGTGCGCCCTTTGAAGATCATGCCCTTGGTGTCAAACATGGTGATGTTCTCGCGTTTGACGCCGAGATGGATGTAGTGTTCGGCGCAGGCGATGCCGGATGCGCCGGCACCATTGACGACGATCGTGATTTCATCGATTCGTTTGCCGGCCACCTCGAGCGCGTTGACGAGGGCGGCGCCGGAGATGATGGCGGTGCCATGCTGGTCGTCGTGGAAGACGGGGATTTTCATGGTGCGGCGCAGAGTTTCCTCGATGTAGAAGCACTCGGGGGCCTTGATGTCTTCAAGGTTGATGCCGCCGAAGGTGGGTTCAAGGAGTTGGCAGGTGCGGATGATTTCGTCGGGATTGTGGGTGTCGAGTTCGATATCGAAGACGTCGATGTCAGCGAATCGCTTGAAGAGGATGCCTTTGCCTTCCATGACGGGCTTGCCGGCGAGGGCACCGATATCGCCGAGTCCGAGGACTGCGGTGCCATTGCTGACGACGGCGACAAGGTTCCCTTTGGCGGTGTATCGGAATGCTTTTCGCGGGTCCTTTTCAATTTCGAGGCAGGGCGTGGCTACGCCGGGCGTGTAGGCGAGGCTGAGGTCGCGCTGGGTGAGGCAAGGCTTAGTGGGGAGGACTTCGATTTTTCCAGGGCGTGAGCCGTTGTGATATTCGAGAGCATCCTGTTCGGTGATGAGCATAGCGACCTCCAGAGAAGCAACCGCACAGATTGGATGCGGCGATGCCCGGTGGTGCGCTGTTTCACCGCACGGATGGGTCGGTGGAATATGGAAGACCGGTGCCGAGCATGTAACCTATGGCTCGGCTTTGGATGGGTGGGTTGTCTGTGACGGGGGACACAGAGGGGAAGATGTGGTTGGGGAAGCATTGCGTCTCGCATCCGCGGAGAGCTTGAGCGGGGCATGCCGGTTGCGGGTGATGCTGGTCATGAGGAGCATGTCTGCTCCTCTGTTCTTGAAAAGAACCAGAGGGCGACGACAGCGGTGTTAGCTGGCGGCGCTGTTGAGGAAGTGGTCGATGGTGGTGAGGATGGCGTCCTGCTTGCGGCGGGGCAGGCTTTCGATCCTCTCCAGTCGCGACCAAGGCATTCGTCCGCGTACCTGCCATGCGTTGTCGCCACTGATGTTCCAGTCCCCCAGCAGCGCCCAGGAGGCGGGCTGTGAAGAAACTGAATAGCGCGGTGAAGAACAATTGCGCCCACTCGAACGCCTCCTCAATCCGCATGAACAGACCCGATCTCACTTCCAATCTCCTGTGAGAAATTCCCGCTTCCTGACAGCGCAAGGTCGCACTATTGGAACTTGTGAAGAACGCCTGCCATGTCCAGAACGTGCCAAACCAGAAGCAGGGTCATGAGGATCAGATACCCGCGCAGGACAAACAGGGAAATGCGGACACTTGGCTTCATAGCGATAGGGCCAAGGCCCTCGGTTTCGCACTTTTGCTCCGGAGCGTCCTCAAGTGGATGAACTACCCGGAAGCATTCAGAGGGATATGTGTTCTGCATCGTAGCCATGGTTCACCTCGCATTTTCAGTTAAAGAGTTTGGGTAGCATGACCTGAGCCGCCAGCAGCAGCGACAGGGCAAAGAGGACGATGATAATCGTCCAGTTGATCCAGTTGTTCCAGGGGCGATTTACCCACTCATCGCCCAGGAGGGCACGGTCGTTGAGCAAGAGCTGCAGGAAGATGATGGCCGAGCGAAGAATCAGACCGGCAAATACCTGCACACTGATAATGACGAGTTGGAGCGGCATGCGCGGTATAAGGACGATACCTGCCGCCAGGCCAACACAACCGATATACACCGCATAGAACCCCGGAGCTTCCCATATCTTCTTGTGCAGCGAATGGGGCCAGCCGCGCACTTCGCCATAAGCCCATGCGCTGGCCAGCGAGATCGCCGTTGTCCCGAGCACCGCGGCATTGACCATCAGGAGCAGAATGCCATTGCGCACAAAGTGGCCCGCCAGTGGAGCCAGCGCCTTGGCCATCTGTGCCGGGTCCTGGAACTGGATTCCATGCTGAAAGCCGTAGTTGCCGACGATCATCATGGCTCCGGCAACCAGCACGGTGAAAGTCGCGCCGATCAGGGTGTCGAGACGGGCCCACTTCAAATCCGCGAAGCGCAGGCGCTTTTCCGCCACGCAACTCTGCTGAAAAAAGAGCTGCCACGGTGCAATCGTTGTGCCCACGATGGCGATGATCAGGAAGATCAGGTTGCCGGTGATCCGGCCGGGCGGCAGGTTGGGCACAAATGTGTTGTAAGCAACTGCTGTCCATTTCGGGTGTACGAAGGCAGTGAGCACAAACCACGTCACATCGAGCAGACAGAGAACAATCACCGTGCGCTCCCAGCGCAGATAGCTGCCGGTAACCACCATGAGGATGAGTCCCACAGCCGAAACGGGTACGGCGATCCATGGAGAAACGCCCATTGCACTCAGGGCCAGAGAAATGGCGGCGAATTCCGTGATCAGCGTCAGGAAGTTCACCACCAGCAGGTCGAATAAGGAAAAGTGCCCCCACCATTTTCCGAAGCGCTGGTAGATCATGGCGGCGTGACCCTTGCCGGTAGCAATGCCCAGCCGAGCCACCATCTCCTGCACGAAATAGGTGATTGGGAGCAGTAGAAGCAAAATCCAGAGCAGGTGCAAGCCGTGCTGGCCTCCCGCCTGCACGTAAGTGGATACAGCTCCGGCGTCGTTGTCCGCTTCCATGACGATCAGGCCGGGGCCGAAGACCATCAGAAAAGTCAGCAGGCTCTGTTGCCAGCGCCTGCGCACAACAATGCCGGGCTGCTCCTTCGGGTCCAGTTCCAGGACATTTGCGTTGATTGGATTCACCTCTGCTCCTCCCGTCTGTGTTCAATCACGCGCAACGGCGGCAACTGTGCGGCTCAGTTGCGATGGGGGCGGCGCTGAGTTTCGGGCACGATGCCCATTTGCAAACCAGAGGCTGAGCGGGGTTCCCGGTCCTGATCCAGACGCATGACAGGGAAGGTACCCTGCGAACAGGAAAAGTGAGAATGATTTCGGTCATGAGATCCTCCTGCCGGCACAGGGCAACCTCAAGGCTGGCGGACCGAAACACAAGTCAGCACCCGAGGCGCGAGTTGGCCAGGACATAGGTATTAGGAGGGGGTGGGAAGGAGCCGCCGGTGATTCACGTTTCCCGTCGGGTTCCGCTCACTCGCTCAAACAGAGTCATACACTGTGAGAAGTGAGCAGGCGATCGGTTGAATCTAATCGCGGGCTTCAACCTCACAGCGCAGGCAAGCACTCCGGTAGCTAAAGCTCAGGCGCTCTGATGACAGAGCTGGAAAGCCGTTGCAACTTGGAGGTTCTAACGCAGTTTCGGTTTTCATAAGCTTGGTTCGATGCTCCCATCTTGCGGGAGCATCGCTCTGTTTTTATACCATACCCCCATGGGATATAGTCAAGAGAAAATGAACGCCAAAGATGGACATCCGAAGATGCCAATCGATTCGCGGGAACAACAGAAGCTCATTGCGCGCATCCGGAGGATCAAAGGCCAGGTAGATGCCATTGAACGGGCTCTCACCGATAAGGGGCATTGCGCCGACATCCTGATGCTGCTGGCCAATGTGCGCGGCGGCATCAACGGCCTGATGGCCGAGGTGCTTGAGGACCATATCCGTCTGCATATGATGTCGCCTGATAACGATTCAACACTCACCAGCGAGTTGGCCGAAGATCTCATCGATCTTGTCCGGGCTTATCTGAAGTAATTGGCATGGTATGAGGGCGAAGGCCGCGACTCCCGAGCAGGGGCAGCATTTGGCCTGCCCGGTAATTGGCACCAGCGAGAGTGTTCGTGTGGCGCAATGGTGAAGGGCCTAGTTTTCCCGTACCAAGTCTGATGTTCGTCCGCGGCTGTTTTTGGTTTCAGCCAGTATGCGGCTAGCCGCATACTGGCTGGCGAACTCGCTTGGTGTCCTGTCCGCGAGAGAT
>CAZWSD010000224.1:0-5913 GCA_964636535.1 uncultured Acidobacterium sp.
TCCCCTACTGCTCCCGCGTCTGCTGCATGTACGCCATCAAGCAGGCCATGCTTCTCTCCGGCGCGCTCCCGCTGGCGGACATCACCATCTACTACATGGACATTCGCGCCTTTGGCAAAGGTTATGAGCAGTTCTTCCAGAATGCCAAGGCCATGGGCATCAGCTTCGTGCGCGGTAAGGTCGCTCGCATCGATCCCATCGAAGAGGGCGACCTCCGCCTGCACGTCGAAACCACTGAAGACGCCGAGAACCCGCTGCAGGAACGCCGCCACGACCTAGTCGTCCTCGCGCAGGGCATGATCCCCGCCTGGAATCCATCCCTTACCACCCCGGTAGCCCTTGGCGCCGATGGCTTTGTGGCCACGCCTTCCCTCACTGATCCCACCGCCACCTCCGCCCCCGGAATCTTCGTCTCCGGCGCGGCGGCCGGACCAAAGGACATTGTCGACACCATCGCGGAGGCCGGCGCGGCAGCCATGCAGGCAAGCCGGTATCTCCATGAAAAGCGGACGGCGCTCGTCGGCTAAGGCCGCGCGCGGATAACAGCTCAGGAAGGGAAACCATGAGCGTACACAACGAGAAGCTCGAGCCAGAACAGAACGAACCGGCAAAATCCGAAGACCACCAGCCACGCATCGGCGTCTATATCTGCCGATGCGGTGGCAATATCTCTGAAGTCGTGGACGTTGACCACGTCGCCGAGGTTGTGCGCATGCTGCCTGGCGTCGCAACCGTCAAGATCAATACGTTTGCCTGTTCTGACCCCGGCCAAAACACCATCACCAATGACATTCTGGAAGAAAGTCTCGACCGCGTCGTCGTCGCATCCTGCTCGCCCTTTCTCCATGAACAAACTTTTCGCGGCGCGGTCTCCCGTGGCGGGCTCAACCCTTATCTCTACGAACACGTAAATATCAGGGAGCAGGACTCCTGGGCCCACAGACACGATCCAAAAGGGGCAACCTCCAAGGCTATCCGGATGATTGCCGCTGCGGTCGGCAAGCTCCATCACGTTGCGCCGCTCGAGCAGATCAAGCTCCCAAACCATCGCCGCGCTCTCGTCATCGGCGGTGGCATCGCCGGCATGAAGGCTGCTTCCGAGCTCGCCGGCCGCGGCATCAAGGTGCTCCTAGTTGAAAGTTCGAATCGCCTCGGCGGCCGCCTGAATGAGCGCGGAAAGGTCTATCCCACCGAACGCGACGCCAGCGAGCTCGTCGACGACCTCACCCGACGCGTCACCTTGGACAGCGACATTGAAGTCCTCACCCAGGCCAAAGTCACGGCCGTCAGCGGCTTCATCGGCAACTTCAAGGTCACCGTCAGCTCTGAGGGCAACGGCATCCCCTCCACCGAAACCACCCTCGGCGCCATCATCATGGCCACTGGCTACCGCCCCTACGTACCCCGCGACGGCGAATTTCTCTATCGCACCGAACCAGGCGTCGTCACCATGCCCGAATTCATTGAGATCCTGCGAACCACCCCCGAGAGCTCCCGCAAGCTGGTCTGGAACGGCCGTCCCGTTCGCCGCATTGCCTTTCTGCACTGCGTCGGCAGCCGCCAGTTGGACGGCGTCCACGAGCCGCAGCTCGACGGCCGCCTCAACACCTATTGCTCGCGAACCTGCTGCTCCACCATACTCCAACAGGAGATCACAGTCCGCCGCCGCTTCCCCTCCATCGACGTCTTCGACTTCTATCGCGACATCCGCACCTACGGGCGCGGCGAGGAAAACTACTACTCCGCCGCTGGCAAGGCGGGCGTCACCTTCTTCCGCTACAACGGCGAAGAGCCGCCCCGAGTCGAATCCACCCCGCACGCCCGCGCTAAAGACAGCGCGCTTTCCATCACCCTCAATGACGCCCTCACCTGGGGTGCCGACCTCACCCTCCCCGTCGACATGCTCGTCCTCGGCACCGGCATGATGCCTGGCGAAATCGGCGACCTTATCGAGCAGATGAAGCTCGCCACCGGCGAAGACGGCTTCCTCCAGGAAGTGCACCCCAAGCTACGCCCCGTCGAGGTCGCCGTCAACGGCATCCTCCTGGCCGGGACCGCGCAGGGCCCCATGAATATTCAGGAAACCCTCAACGCCGCAGGAGCCGCAGCCGTCAAGGCCGCGGCCATGTTCGCCCACGAGAACGTCGAGCTAAATCCCTACATCGCTGAAGTCGATCTCTCCCGTTGCTGCGGCGAGGCGCTCTGCGTCACCCAGTGCGACTATGAAGGCGCTCTGCAGATGGTCTCCGTCGAGGTGGACGGCAAGATCGTCCAGCGCGCACAGGTCAACGCCGGCCTCTGCGTCGGCTGCGGCGCATGCGTCGCTGTTTGCCCGCACCGCGCCATAGACGTCAACGGCTGGCGTATCGACCAATTTGAAGCCATGGTAGACGGGATTGCAGCCGGCATTCCAGGCGAGCTGTGCGCTCCGGATCTCGTCAACATTCACTAACAGCGCGGAGGACTCCAGCAATGGCACTAAAAACACTCACCGCGGAACAGAAAAAGGCCCTCGCCGCCCTGCGCGAAACCATGGGCGGCATCAGCGAAGAAAAACGTCACTCCCAGAAGCACTTCGTCACCGCGAGAAAAGAGTTGCTCAAGTTTCTCAAGCAGCAGCCCGCCACGGTCCCCCAGATTGCCGCCGCGCTCCAAATGCCCTCCGACGAAGCTCTCTGGCACGTCACTGGCATGCGCAAATACGGCAAGGCCACTGAGGTCGGTGAAGACGGCGACTATCCTCTCTACGCGCTCGTCGAAATCGAAGAAAAGGCTCAGCCCGCCGGTCAGGAGGCAGAAGCATGACACACATCGTCGATCGTTCGCTCTTGCGAAAAATCAAAAAGCACGGAGCCGGCGGAAAGCTCGATGTCGATGCCTGCTTCCAGTGCGGGAATTGCACGGCGGTCTGCCCGCTCGCTGAAGACTCCGGCGCCTTTCCACGCCGACTCATCCGCATGGCCCAGATGGGCATGGAAAAAGATCTCCTCGCCAGCGAAGATATCTGGCGCTGCTACGCCTGCGGCGAATGCACGCAGACCTGTCCGCGCCAGGCCGATCCCGCCGAGTTCATGGCTGCCACACGCAGCTACGCCATTTCCCGCTACGACTTCACCGGTCTCGCCGCGCTCGCAAATCGCTCCGTCCTCGGCAATCTCCTTATCTTCGCCTTCTTCTCCATCGTATTCAGTCTGCTACTCGCCAGCGCGGCTCACGCCGTTGGCCCACAAGCTCCGCTTTTCAACTTTATTCCCGGCCGCTGGATTCACGACATAGGCGTCGTCCTCTTCATCGTCGTCGGTCTCAGCGCCGCGCTCGGCATGCTCTCCATGGCCAGCCGCTTCGTCGTCCATCAACACCGCAAGGGAGTGCCGCTCCACCTGAGCTCATTGCCCGGCGCCATCGCGTCCTCCGTCACAGATGCCCTGATGCATCGCCGCTTCCAGCGTTGCGATTCTGCACAAGCCACACCGCCGCCGCCAACCGAACCCTGGTATCTCCGCGCCTGGGTCGTCCACGCGGCCGTCATGGGCGGCTTCCTCGCCATGCTTCTAGCCACCACCCTCGACTTCCTCTTCAAGCCCATCGGTTCCCCGGTCCCGCCCTGGTATCCCATGCGGATCATGGGTCTCGCCGGCGGCATCGTATGCCTCTATGGACTCGCCATCATCTTCCTGCGTCGCGTCCGCGCAAACCAGGTTCCCTGGAAGAAGAGCGCATTCTCTGACTGGTTCTTCCCCTCTCTGCTCGCGGCCACCGTCCTCACGGGCATCCTCACTGAGCTCGCCGTTTACACACCCCTTGGCAACGTCGGCCACGCCATCTTTTTCACGCATGTGGTCCTCGCCATGGACCTCGTCGCCATGCTGCCTCTAACCAAATTCGCCCACGTTCTCTACCGCACCCTCGCGCTCGCGCTGTTCGCCTGGCGCCACGCGCCCATACCCGAACACTCCACCGCCAAGGCGCAGGTGTAACGACTGAACTCTGGCTCTGAAAGGATGTGCCCGATGAATACAACCGCTGCAGATGTTGATATCCGGCAAACGCTGGAAGAGCTGACCTCCCGCGTCAGCGCCCTCGAACAATCCGCCGGCAACGACCGCCTCTCCATCGGCGTCATGAGCGGCAACCTGGACACAACCATCGCCGCCTTCATCATCGCTCTCGGCGCCGTCGCCTATGACATCGAAGTGGACATGTTCTTCACGTTCTGGGCCACCGCTGCCCTGCGCGATCCCAGAAAATCTCCGCCCAAAAAGTTGCTCGACAAGATGTTCGGCTGGATGCTCCCGCGCAGCTCCCATTCGCTGCCCCTCTCCAAGATGCAGATGGCCGGCATCGGCCCCAAAATGATCCGAACCGTCATGAAGCAGCGCGGCGTCAAGTCTCTCGAGCAGCTCATGAAGGAAGCCGCCGAATTCGGCGTCCGCATCCACGTCTGCGAAATGTCCATGGGCGTTATGGGTCTCAAGGAAGAAGAGATGATCGACTATCCTGGCATCGACTACGTCGGCGTCGGCTCTTTCATCCAGATGATCAGCGAATCGAAACAGGTCGTCTTCCTCTAATCTCATCCCACTGTTCACAGTCGCACTCCTGCCCCACAAAAACGAGGCGGAGCCGAAGCTTCGCCGCCAGTTATCCAGGTACAGCAATTTAGTCCCCGGCTACCAGAACGTGCTCCTCTTCCACCTGGGCTATATTCTGGTCGCCAGACTTCTCATAAGAATGCCCGGTGACCAGCCCAATCACGAACAGCGCCAGAATCACCGTCCCGATCGTGAAGATCATATCGCCCGGCACTCGCATCCAGCGCAGCCTCTGCATCTCCGGCCGCTGCATGAACTGCGCGGTCCGCGCATACCACACGCCCGTCTGGATCGGAGCAATCGCCTGCTGAATCCCAATCGGAAACATGCTCAGCACTGACATCAACGTGAGCCCGATATTCAGAAGCCAGAAGGCACACTTCAACGGACGCTCCTTCCACTGGACGCCCGAACGAATCGCCCGCAGGCAGAACAGCGTCAGCCCCAGCCCCAGCATTCCGTACACGCCAAACAAGGCCGTGTGCGCGTGCACCGGGGTCAGGTTCAACCCTTGCACGTAATAGAGAAAACCGGCGGATTGATCAGGAAACCGCAGAATCCAGCTCCCACCATCTTCCAGAAGGCGACCGCCACAAAGAAATAGATTGGCCACTTGTAATTGCCCACCCACGGAGTCTTGTCGCGCTGGCGCACATTCCCGATATTCTCCCACGCCTCAAATCCGACCAGCGTCAGCGGAACCACTTCCAGCGCGCTGAAGACCGCCCTCACCTCAATCACCGCGGACGATGATCCCACAAAGTATAGGTGATGGAACGTCCCAAGAATGCCCCCGTTCAGAAATACCGACGCCGAAAACAGAACCGCTCGCGTTGCGAACCGGATCTCAAGCAGGTTAAGGCTAGTGAAGAGAAATGCAAGCACAACAGTTGCAAATACTTCAAAGAAGCCTTCCACCCAAAGGTGAACCACCCACCAGCGCCAGTATTCGGCCGTAACCAGCTGGCTGCACTGCCCATACATCAGCCCCGCCGCGTCGAACAGCGGAATCGCAATGCTCGAAATCAGAAACAGCAGCATCAGCGGACGGCTGTCGCTCTTGCGCGCCAGCGCGGACCTCAGCGCGCGAACCATCAGCACCAGCCACAATACCAGCCCCCAAAAAGCATGATCCGCCAGAAGCGCCCAAGGTCCACATATTCATAACCCTGGCTTCCAAACCAGAACCGCAGGTTGCCCAGCTTCTGCTCAATGCCCACCCACTCGCCGGCCAGCGATCCGCCCACAACCAGCACTAGCGCGCCAAACAGTGTATTCACGCCAAATCGCCGGCCCTTCGGCTCATGCCCTCCGATCGGAG